>JBOFIL010000454.1:0-4922 GCA_051650165.1 Allobosea sp. | reverse complement strand
GGTCACATCCATATTGGCCGCAATCAGGGGAAAGCCGGTCCACTCCTTGGGCGCATGACGAAACGGGATGGGCCGGGTGATCGCGACATTGGCGCGGCTCGACAGCGTTGAGCGCTTCGGGCGGATCAGCACATCCTTGAAATCGAGCTTCGGGTCATTCTCGATGCGCATGGCAAGGCCTCGGTCAAAATTGGGGCATGAAGGCAGCGACGCCTATAGTCAGGGCGAAGCAGAGATGCACGTCTGTTCTATCCGCGCGGCGCATCCGGCTGCAAGGCGGGCGATGGCTCGTCCTCGGCGTCCAGCGCATCCATGGCATGAGCCATATCGACCACGCGTCCAGCAGACGCATACCACATGGCAAGCTGGCGGAAATTATCGACAAGCCAGGCCATGGACACCTGCACCTGCTGGAAGGCGGGGCCAAGGCTGACCAGATCGCCCAGCGACATCTCGCCGGCCAGATATTTCGGCGTGGCAAGCGCCACCGCCGCAACCGGCACAAGCACGCCATTGCCATTGGTGATCCATGTCAGGCGCACATGATAGCGGATCATGATGAGCGTGCGCGCGATCACCAAATGATAGACCTCCGCCACCGCGCGCCTTGCCGCCGGTCCGCCATCTTCCGCCGCCACGCGGGCTGCATGTTCGCGCACCTTGGTCAGCTCGAAGCGCAGAAGCGCTTCCGCCTCATTTCGACGAGCCACCGCATCGACCAGCGGCTTGCCGACAAACCATGTCGCGGTGGAGAGCACCACGCCATAAAGCACCGCCGCCAGCACCATGAAAGCGGGGATGGTGTAGCTGCCGCCAGCCTCGGTACGGATGGTCCAGTTGCCGCCCACGCTCCATAACACACCGATGAAGGTCACGGCGGCGAGCAGGGCTGAAAACCAACCAATCGCGAAATCCACCAGCGGATCAAGCGACATGCGCACATCATCGGCGATGCGATATTCCGGATTGGCGGGCTCGATGCCCTTATCCTGAAGCCTCCGGTAGCGCTTGGCCGCCAGCCAGCGTTCGGAAATGGCCGCGACCACCCATTCGCGCCAATAGGCCTGAAATGTCTCGCGCGTCCAAACCACCAGCGCACCTGCGCCGGCCCCCAGCATCACGATAAGCGGCAACAACCACAGCACCGTGATGGCGCGCGCGGCATCCTTCTTTTCCAGCGCATTGAACAGCGCGCTCTGCCAGCGATTGACCGAGAGGTTGGTGAGCAGCACCAGAATGAGGCCAAGCCCGAGGCCGATGGTGAAAAACCATGCCTTACGCTTTGACGCACCCGTCCAGAACGGACCGACCAATAGCCAGAACCGCCGCCAGACAACAGCACGGTCCATATCCGAGAACAGGCGGAAGGATAGCGTGCTGGGGTGGCTTGATGCCGATGCGCTGGTGTCAGTGGTATTCTTCATTACCGAGCACAAGCATGTGTTTCAGACAAATGGTCAAGGGATGGGCAAATGACTGGCATTACAGGCCATGCCCCCTTACAGCCCGGAAATGTGCGAGAGACTATTAACCATTAGCCCATTTCTATAAAATCAAGTGCACACACCATGCCATTTCGCGTCATGTAAGATTTCACGATCGTAAGTGAGAATTGCATTTTGAACGATTGTGGGGTAAAAAAATCCCTCATGAGTACCGTCAGATCAATCCAGTTTGTGCATGGCTTCGTTGCAGGCCTTCACACCATCACATCTCCGGATGTTCGTGGGCTCTATGCGACTGGACTGACGCGAGCCGAAGCAGAGAAAGTTGCCGAGGCGATGCTTGCACAAATCAAGAAAATCCGCTCAGTAGAATCCGCCGGTAAGGCGGGCCTCGGTGGCCAGCGCACTCGCAAGGTTGCAGCAGCCAGCTTCTGAGAGTGATGCTTGATTTACTGC
Organism: Allobosea sp.; assembly: GCA_051650165.1. GTDB lineage: Bacteria > Pseudomonadota > Alphaproteobacteria > Rhizobiales > Beijerinckiaceae > Allobosea. The sequence goes on along the minus strand of JBOFIL010000454.1, from coordinate 3,021 downwards.
GTGGCTACAGCCGAAATTGCTGCTGATCTTGAGAAACGTGGCTTCTTTCAAGCGGACTCGGAAGTCGAGCGCCACTGGCTTTTTATCCGTGGGCAGGATTTCATCTTTATCCGCATGCCAAACACATCAGGAAATATCCCTGAAATTCACATAAATAACGCCTACGAAGCGGCAGGGCTGGTTCCTCCGAAATGGAACGTGTTCTGGTGCGATTAATGCCTGCGCCCCGCACACCCACCTTGCGTTTCTGCCTTCTCGCCCGCATGTAGCAGACAGGAGAGACAGTCAGCTCCGGGTGCCGGGGCAAGCGGGAGCGATTTCATGCTGAATACCTGGGAGGCCTTCTGGGGCCTGCGCATCGAGCAATGCCCCTGCGATGTGCATTTTGTCGAATGGCTCGAAGAGAACGCCATCACCGGCAAGGTGATCTATCATTTCGGCTCTGGCGGGCATCACTATGTCGGCATCCGCTGCGCCGAGCCCGAGTTCAACAATGCCGTGCTCTCCATCACGGCCTCGCCGCAGGAATATGATGCCTGGATCAAGCTCGCCAAGGATGAGCCGGAGATCACCAAGCATTACTCGTGCTATTTTGGCGACATTTACACCTCGAACGCCAAGCTGCTGCCGCGGTTTGATGTGGTCACGCTGTTCCATTCCTGCGAGTTCCGCTCCGAGAAGAACGAGGCTTACGGCGCATTGACCGACCTTGAGGTGATGCAACTCTTCACCGACCAGACCGATATTGGCGGCCATATCCTGTTCTACACCGGCTCCTTCGCCTTCGAGGCGGCCAAGCCGATCATCGCCGAATGGGAGAAGACCCGTTCGGTCAAACGTGTCGGTGAATTCAAGACTCTGCTTGTTTACACCAAGACGGCCTGAGCCAGCACCGCCCTCATGGCCGACGCTCCAAAGCCTCAACAGCTGATGTCCCTGCCCGGAAACAGCGGGCAGATGGCTGGTTTGCCTATCGCCAGGAAGAGCAAGAGTTGGCTGCGCTGGATCGGCCCGCTGGCGAGCCTTGTCATTGTTGCGGCTTCCGGCGCTGTGCTCTGGACGCTGCTGAGCGAGCTTGATGCCAACGAGCTTTCCAACGCCTTCGCCAATTCCAGCCGGCAGCAGCTTGGGATAGCGCTCGCCTTCGCGGCACTCTCCTATCTCTTTCTCACCTTCTATGACGCCTTTGCGCTCAGAGGCCTTGGCCTCAGGCTGCCCTTGCGCACCACCATGCTCGGCTCCTATTCGAGCTATGCCGTCAGCTTCACGCTTGGCTTCCCGCTCGCCACCGCCGCGACCGTGCGATACTGGGTGTATTCGCCCAAGGGCCTGCGCGGCTCGGAGGTGTTCCAGCTCACGCTGATCGCCGGCGTCACCTTCTGGCTCGGCATGGGCGCTGTGCTGGCAGCGACCCTGCTGTGGAATGCCGAAGCTGCTGCAAAACTCGCACGCGCGACGCCCTTCGTGATGCAGATGGCCGGCGGCATCGCTGCATTTGTCGTGATCGCCTATCTGATCTGGGTCTCGACTGGCGAGCGCATGCTGGAGGTGAAGGGCTGGCGGCTGAGGCTACCCGCTTTCAACATCACGATGGCGCAGCTCATCCTTGGCGCAGGCGATACCTGCGCGGCGGCAGCCGTGCTGTTCATCCTGCTGCCCGCCGGGCATGGCATCCCGTTCGAGACGTTTCTGGCAGTCTATGTCTTTGCAGCGCTCGTCGGCATTGCCAGCCATGCGCCGGGTGGTCTCGGCGTGTTCGAGGCGACGATGTTCGTCGCGCTCTCCAGCATCCCGAAAGAGCAGGTGCTGGGTGCGTTGCTGCTCTTCCGGCTGTTCTATTATGCGCTGCCCTTCATTCTGGCACTGCTGCTGCTGGCGCTCTACGAGATGACGAGGCGCATACGCTCCCGCCATTAAGCGCGTCTCTGGTACGGCCTTCCGGGCGTCTGTTCAGAAGCCGAAAGCGCGCAAAGCCGCCACCAGCCCCAGACCCGTCACCAACGCCGCAAGCTCACTGCGCAACGCCATCATGACGCCAATGGAGGCCAGCAGCGCCAGCATGGCCACAGGGCCGCCCCGCCAGGCGATGGGGGCGATGGCGGCAATGATGATGCAGCCAGGCAGCACATCAAGGCCTTTCTGGATGGCCCTGGTGCGCGGGACATGGCGCATCGCCATGTAACCTGCGATGCGACACAGATAGGTGACGATGGCCATCATGCCGATGGCGGTCAGGGCGGAATAAGTCACGCCGCTCATGCGCTATCGCCCTCGTTTTTATCGGGCATCAATGCGCCAGTGAGCGCGCCAGCGAGTGCACCAAGAATGACATAGGAATAACCGCCGATCAGCTGTGCAGCGGCAATGGAGACAATGGCCGCCACCGCCCATGGCGCGATCAGGCGCGGGCCCTTCCACACCGGCACAAGCATGGCTGCGAAATAGACCGGCAGCAGCAGATCAAGCCCGAAGCGGCGCGGATCATCCATCAGCGAGCCCGCAAGATGGCCGGGAATGGTGGCGATGACCCACACCACCCAAAGTCCGACGCCTGCGCCGATCATAACGCCCAGATCATTGCGATCCGCCGCGCGCTCGCGCTCCGCGATCAGCCAATTGGCATCCGTGAGGAAGAAAAGCTGCGGGTAATTCACGCGCCTTGGCCATTGCACCAGCCAGGATTGCAGCGATGCGCCTTGCAGCGCCATGCGGCCATTCACGGCCCCGGTCACGAAAGCGAGGCCCAGAAGCCCGGCCGCAGTCCATTCCGGTTTCCAGTTCTCCAGAGCGATCATCTGCGAAAGGCCGGCATAGACAAAGGCGCTCATCGCGGTCGCCTCGAACAGGGTCAGTCCCTTTGCTGCTGCCGCCGCGCCAAAAGCCATGGCGAAGATGATCACGCCGGGCAGCAACGGCATGAAAAGCATGACGCCCCGCACCACGCCTGCCAGCGTGATGACAGGAGCGCTCGACGCGGTATCGGTTTGCGGTGTCTGGTTGTGACCATCCATGCCTTCGCGC
>JBOFIL010000453.1:0-4789 GCA_051650165.1 Allobosea sp. | reverse complement strand
CAAGATCATCCATTCCTGCCCGGTCTATTGCCGCTTCTGTTTTCGCCGCGAGATGGTGGGGCCGGGCGGAGCCGCACTGAACGGCGAAAAGCTCGAAGCAGCGCTGGCTTACATTGACGCAACGCCCGCCATCCGGGAGGTAATCCTCACAGGCGGCGATCCGTTCATGCTCTCTGCCCGCCGGGCGGGTGACATCACGCGCCGGCTGGCCGCCATCCCGCATGTGAAGCTGCTACGCTGGCATACGCGCGTGCCCATCGTCGACCCCTCGCGCGTCACGCCGGCTTTCGCCAAAGCCCTGATCTGCGAGGGCGCAACTACCCGCGTCGCCATTCATGCCAACCATCCACGAGAGTTCACGCCGGATGCAAGGCAGGCTCTGGCTCGCCTCGCTGATGCTGGTGTCGAACTGCTCAGCCAGAGCGTGCTGCTGCGCGGCGTGAATGCCGATACCGGGACGCTGGAGGCTCTGATGCGCGCTTTCCAGCAAAATGGCGTGAAGGCCTATTACCTTCATCATCCCGATCTCGCGCCCGGAACCAGCCATTTCCGACTGTCCATTGCCGAAGGGCTGGCATTGATGGCCAGCTTGCGCGGTTCGCTGGCAGAGGCGGCGATACCCGCCTATGTGCTCGATATTCCCGGCGGCCACGGCAAGGCTCGTCTCGAAAGTGATGCCTGCATGCCGGAAGGCGAAGGGCTCTGGCGGGTGCGGGACAGGCTGGGGCTCTGGCATGATTATGCCGATGCGTGAGGCGCTCTCGCTTTTCAAACAAATGGTTGCCTCAACCATATGCGATAACGACAAGCGCATTTTTGCGTTGCTCGTGATACAGACCAAGTGTGTCCCCGTTCATAAATGCGGCCTTTGATGATCATCCGTCCTGTTCTTCTTTGTGGTGGCTCCGGCACAAGGCTTTGGCCCGCCTCGCGCGAAAGCTTCCCCAAGCAGTTCGCTCCCTTGATCGGCGAGCGCTCGACCTTTCAGGAAACCCTGCTTCGCGTGCAGCAGGATGCGCTTTTCAGCCGGCCTCTCATCGTCACAAACCGCGCGAACCGCTTTCTGGTGGAGCGCCAGATGGCCGAGATCGGCATCACGGGAGATCTGCTGCTCGAACCTGTCGCACGTGATTCGGGCCCGGCCATTCTTGCGGCCAGCCTGCACGCGGAGGCCATGGCAACCGGTGCCATCCTGCTCGTTCTGGCCGCTGACCACATGATGACGCGCCCTGAGGGCTTTCGCATGTCGGCCGAAGCCGGGCTGGCGGCAGGGCGCTCTGGGCATCTCGTCACATTTGGCGTGACGCCGACCCATCCGGCGGTTGGCTATGGCTACATCGAGGCAGGCGATGCCTTGTCCGATGGTGCGCGCAAGGTGGCGCGCTTCGTCGAAAAGCCGGACGCAACAACAGCGCTTCGCTACATCGCGGATGGTTACCTGTGGAATTCAGGCAATTTCCTGTTCGCAGCGCAAAGTCTCATCGGCGAATATGAGCAGCATGCGCCTGATGGTGTTGCCGCCGTGCGTGAAGCCCTCGCGAAGGCCGTGCCTGATCTTGGCCAACCGGTGCTCGATGAGGCGGCCTTTGCCGCGGCCCCCAGAATCTCGATCGACTATGCCGTGATGGAAAAGACGACGCGTGCGGCCGTGGTTAGCGCGGATTGCGGCTGGTGCGACATTGGCGGCTGGGATGCGCTTCACGCCCTCGGTAGCAAGGATGCACAAGGAAACGCCGCCAATGGCGATGCCGTTTTCATGGCATCCTCCGGCAGCTACGTGTCCAGCGAGAACCAGCTCGTCACGCTTCTTGGCGTCAAGAATGTCGTGGTTGCGGCGACGCGCGACGCTGTGCTTGTGGCTGACATGGCCCGCTCCGGCGAGGTCAAAGATCTTGTCGCCAGCCTCAAGGCGAAGGGCCGCGAGGAGGCCGTGCGTCATACCCGCGTTTACCGCCCCTGGGGCTGGTACCAGACGCTGGAGCTTCATGGGCGTTTCCAGGTCAAGCGCATCGTCGTCTATCCGGGCGGACGGCTCTCCTTGCAGACACATATGCACCGTGCCGAGCATTGGGTGGTCGTCAAGGGCACGGCCCGCGTCACCGTGGGCGACCAGATCATGTCGCTCACCGAGAACCAGTCCACCTACATTCCGCTCGGCGCCGTCCACCGGCTGGAGAACCCGGGCCGGATCGATGTCGAGATCATCGAGGTGCAGACTGGCTCGTATTTGGGCGAGGATGACATCATCCGTATCGAGGATGATTACGCCCGCAGCTGACGGCCCGCAGGCTTCACGCGAATGTCACCGCGCTTGGGCGAAGTCGTCGCGCGAATGTGACGCGCAGGTGATTGGGCACTGGCCTACACCTGATCTGGCGATAAACGCTGATCAGAGAAGGATCACTCACCATGAGTGCCATTCCAGCGACAACCAGCTTCAAACCTGGTGCTGTGTTTGCCATTGACGCGGCGACCATCCGCAACCTTGTCATTGGCGGGTTTGCGGGACTGGGCCTGTGGGAGGTGTTCTCGGCGGTGCCAACGGCGCTCGCAGCGGGCTTCGCGCTAGAGCCACCGGAGTTGGTGCGCTCGCTGTTCCATCATCAGCTGGGGCTTGATGTGCCACTCGTCTGGGCCAAAGCCCTGCATTTCCTCACCGGCGTGCTGTTTTACCCGCTCGGATATTTCATCCTGACGCGCGGCCTGAAGAGCTTCGGCTTTCCTGCCGATGGCTGGATCTGGGGTGTGATCACCTATTTCATCGCGCTTGGGTTCTTCGCGCCGCTGGCCGGACAGCCCTTCCTGCTGCATCAATATCCGATCCTGTCGTTCATGAGCCTTGTCGGCCATGCCGCTTATGGTTGGCTGGCCGCACTGGTGTTCGAGCATTTCGAAGCGAGCCGCTCTTGATTCAGCCCTCTTCCAGTTCAGCAACCAAGCGCCCGCGCGACATCAGGCTCGATCTGTTCCGCGGGCTCGCCATGCTGATTATCGTGGTGGCGCATATCCCCTCGAACCCGTGGAACAGCTGGATTCCGGCGCGCTTCGGCTTTTCCTCCGCCGCCGAGATGTTTGTTTTCTGCTCTGGCATTGCAAGCGCGCTTGCCTTTGGTGCGGTGTTCGCCAAGCGTGGCCTGATATTGGGCGCCATGCGCATCACCTATCGCATCTGGCAGCTTTACTGGGCACAGATCGCGCCCTTTCTGGTCATTGTCGTGATTTCGACCTGGGCCACCGCGCGCGCGGGAGCGCCAGACTATCTGGAGCGGCTCGATCTTGGCTGGTTCCTTAGCCATCCGGCTGAGGGCATCGCGGCGCTCATGACGCTGCGCTACATCCCGCAATATTTCGACATGCTGCCCATGTACATGGTGGTGCTCGCTTGCCTGCCGCTGGCGGTGACGCTCTCGCGCCTTCATATATGGCTGCCGGTTATCGCTTCTGGCGCGCTATGGCTCGTGATCCAGTTTACCGGCTTCAATCTCTCCGCGCGGCCCGGCAGTGATTGGGTGTGGTATTTCAACCCCCTTGCCTGGCAGTTCCTGTTTATCCTCGGCTTTTCCTTCGGCATGGGCTGGCTGAAAGCCCCATCGCTGCGTGACAGGCGTCTTGTTGCGCTCTCGCTCGCCATCGTTCTGGGCAGCATCCCCTTTGCCTTCTGGGGCCTCACAAGCGCCCTGCCGGCACTTGGCGCGGTCCCTGCGATGCTGGGGTATGATGGCGGGCCCACCAATCTGCATCCGCTCCGGCTCGTTCATTTCCTCGCCTTAGCCTATCTGGCGCTATGTCTTATCGAGCCGTGGCGCGATACGCTGCCCACCATAGCGGCCTTGCGTCCCGTTGAGCGCGTTGGCCAGCAGACACTAGCCGCCTTTCTGGCCAGCCTGCCGATTGCGTGGACGCTAGGCATATTGCTCGACTGGGCCGGCCGCAGCACATTGACCGTGACGCTCGCCAATCTCGCCGGCCTTGCGGGTATCTTGCTGGTTGCTCACGTTGTTGATGCCTTCAAGCGCCAACCTTGGCGGGAGCCGACGTGCACGAAACGGGCCGCCCCGCCCGGCGCGGCCCATGTCCAGCCGGCCGAATGATCGCCATGCATTGCGGGCCTTGGCATTTTGGCGCAGCAACCGGATTATGTGGCCAGAATGATGTCGCCGGCAAAAAGCATCGCCACAAGGGTTGCCAACCGGGGGGGAAGCCGCTAATGCCCCATCCGTCCCTTGACGCAGCGCGCACAAGCGCCCGTCAATCGGTCATGCGCCCGTAGCTCAGCTGGATAGAGCACCAGACTACGAATCTGGGGGTCAGAGGTTCGAATCCTTTCGGGCGCGCCATTTTTCAGCAATTCCCTCACTGAGATTCGGCCGATAGAACGGCTCTTTCAATCCGTGGCACTGCGGCAGCTGATCAAATCGGAGTTTTGGCGAGTGAGAGGTGACGCCTGAGGCTGGAGGCGGCCACAATGGCGTCAGCGCTTAGAATAGAGAATGGCGGACAGGGCGGGATTCGAACCCGCGATAGAGTTGCCCCTATACACACTTTCCAGGCGTGCGCCTTCAACCACTCGGCCACCTGTCCAACCCGCCTCGCATAGGCAAGGCACACGCAATCTTCAATATAAAAATGCCCGCGCCATTTGCGCGGGCTGTGCGCCTTCAACCACTCGGCACGCCTAGCTAACCCGCCTCGCATAGGCAAGGCGCGCGCAATGTTCAACATAAAAGCGCATGCTTGGTGAGCCGACTTCGTGACTTGGCCATTTTGAGTTGTCCTAATGCGCCTTTGT
>JBOFIL010000452.1:0-5477 GCA_051650165.1 Allobosea sp. | reverse complement strand
ACCCGCAAGCTTCTCGCCGCTGCCGGCAGGCCGCAAGCCAGAATAGCCCCGGAAGTCGGCATTCTGCCGCCTTCGCCGCAAGCGATTGGCGAAACCGGCCAATGCACACCGGAAGCGCAGGCGGCGCTACGCTATGTGCCGGGCGACAAGCGTCTGGAGACAGCGCCCGACATCACACTGATCTCGATGCGCTAGGCGCTTTTCTAGGCCTGCGGCACGGCAGGGAGGGTCTTGCCGCTCAATGCATGCGGCAGCCAGCCTTGCGCAGCCGTGATGTCGGCGCTGACCAGCCCGTGGCTATCGCCTGTGATGCGATGATCGAGCGCTGCACCTGCCGCTTCCAGCCCATCGGCAAGCGCATTGCGCGCAGCTTCAGGCGCGAAAGGATCACGCCGGCCAGAGAGCAGCAGCACCGGCTTGCCGGGCATGGGCAGGGGCGCGGCCTCGGCAAAAGGGCGCATGGCGCGCATGAGCACCGCGCCGTTCAACGTGCCGGGGTGTCGCCATAGCAAGCCGGCGGCGATGTTTGCACCATTGGAAAAGCCGATCGCAATCGGCGCAGATGGCAGCTTGTAGGCGTGGTGCGCGGCCACGATGAAATGAGCCAAGGCATCGGCGCGCAGGGCCAGATCCTCCTCATCGAACACCCCTTCTGCCATGCGGCGGAACCAGCGATTGGCTGCTCCTTCTTTCACGGGCCCGCGCGGCGAGAGGATATGCGCATGCGGGGCGATCTCGCGCGCGAGCGGCACCAGATCATGCTCATCCGCGCCCGTCCCATGCAGCATCAGCAGCACGGGCGCATTCGGCAGCGGCGAGCGCTCATAGCGATGAATGTGGGAGAGGTCAGCTGTGGTCATGGCGATGCCTTATCGCGGTTGATGTAAAATTTTAATGCAAAATGCTGAGTCGGTTGAATCGGTTATGACTGGATGTGCAGCCGGGAGCTGAAGCTCCTGACCGGCTGAATCAATCGCTTCATGTGGTGACTCAGCCGGCTATGAAAGTGATTCAATGCGTTGCTGCGCTGATGTCGAGCTTCGGCAGAGCGGCCTCGATGTCATCGCGATGACGCTCCAGCCAGGGCGGAAGCTGCAGCGTCTGGCCAAGCGCATCAATGGGCTCATCAGTGGCGAAGCCGGGGGCATCTGTCGCGATCTCGAAGATGACGCCGGAGGGCTCCCGGAAATAAATGGAGCGGAAATACTGCCGGTCCTTCTGCTCGGTGACGGCAAGGCCTAGTTGCTCGCTCAAGATGGCTGTCATGCGGCTCTGATCGGCATCATCGCTGGCGCGGAATGCCACATGATGCACCGTGCCGGCTCCCATACGCGCGGGCAGAAAACCGCCAACCACGCGCAGATCCACCACGCTGCCAATGGCGGCACCCGGCGCGGTAAAGCGATGGCGATCACCCTCAATGCCAGCAGCAAAGAAACCGAGCGCATCGGTCAACACGCTGGCGCTGGCCGGCGCAGCCGCCACCCAGATGGTGACGCCATGGACACCGCGAATGGCATGTTCAGCCGGGATATTGCCAATAGCGTTGCCGGTGATGGCGGCAGCCTCAGGCGTGGCAACCAGAGCCAGGTTCAATCCCTCACGGTCCTTGAAGGGCAGCACGGTCTGGCCAAAGCGCTTCTCGGGCGCATCATGGGCAACGCCATGCGCGATCAGGCGCTGCGTCCACCAGCCCAGGCTGGCTTCAGGGATCGCAAAAGCGGTCTCGACCGCCTGGCCTACGCCTGCACGACCATGGGCGGCATGCTCATGCGGAAAGAAGGTCAGGATGGTGCCGGGTGTGCCGGCATGATCGCCGAAATAGAGATGGTAGGTGCCCGGATCATCGAAATTGACCGTGGTTTTGACGAGCCTCAGGCCGAGAACATCGCGATAAAAGGCGAGGTTGGCCGCTGCACTGCGCGCAAAGGCGGTGACATGATGGATGCCGGGCATGATCTGTTCCTTGGTGATCTGTCTGGTTGCGGCCACGAATTGTGGCCACGAATGCGGGCGCTGTTTCATGGCGACAGATGGGGTGGCGCTGGCCAGCGGCAAGCCAGTGGTCAATCAGCTTCGCGTGATCACAAGGTGACAAAACGTGATGGCGATAACAAACGGGTAAGTCTATCTCGTCAGGTCTTGCAAACCACGCATGCTCAGGCTGGTTTAACCTGAACAACGATTCATATTTGCGCGTTAAGGATTGTCAGACTTGCCCGCCCGTAAGGTGTTCCTACCAACAGGGACAGCACCGGCAAAGAACAAATCGCCGGGCGGGGGTTAAACATGATGAACAACGCCTTGCGGCGTTTTGTCGAGGATGTTCTCGACAAGCGCCAACTCGATGAGAACGATGTGAAGCAGCTCAATCAGGTTGTGATGCCTGATGGTTTGGCTTCACGAGATGAAATTGACGTGCTCGTGGCGCTGGACCGCGCGATTCCGGGGGCTTGCGAAGCCTTCGGCGAGTGGCTCACTGCCATGACCGTCGATTTCGCTGTGTGGCAGAGCCGGCCCACCGGCCATGTCACCCGCGAACAGGCCCATTGGCTGGTCGCCACGCTCAGCGTCGGCGAAGGGCCAACGGCAACTGCCGCGCGGATCGCTTTCGAGATCGTGCGTGAAGCTGAAAGCTGTGACGAGACGCTGGTGACCTTCGCCATGCGCAACGACATGGCCAAGGGCCGCGAAGCCTGCACCTCGATGCTGGACCGCGCCGCGCTGGTGAGCTGACTAGGCTGGTTTCAGGGAAGGCGGCGTCAGTCTTCGACTGGTGCCTTCTTGCCGCGAAAGCCCGTGGCCAGAACATACATTTCGGAGGAGTCGGCGCGGCTCGCCGCCGGCTTCACATGGCGCACGTTTGTATAATCGCGCTTCAGCATGGCAATCAGCGCGCCGGTTTCGCCGCCCTGAAACAGCTTCATCAGCAGCGCGCCGCCCGGCTTGGTGATTTCCTGCGCGAACTCATATGCGGCCTCGGCAAGGCCAATGATGCGCAGATGGTCGGTCTGCTTGTGGCCTGTGGTGTTGGCCGCCATGTCGGAGAGCACCACATCTGCCTCGCCGCCGAGCGTGTCCTTCAGCTTCTCGGGCGCATCTTCTTCCATGAAATCCAGCTCATAGAGCGTTGCGCCCGTCACAGGATCGACGGGGAGCAAATCAATGCCGACAAGCGCCCCCTTGCCCTTCTCAAGCCCGATGCGGGTCGCGACAACCTGCATCCAGCCGCCGGGCGCGCAGCCCAGATCCACCACGCGCTGGCCGGGCTTGATAAAGTGATATTTGTCGTCGATCTCGATCAGCTTGTAGGCCGCGCGTGAGCGGTATCCCTCGCGGCGGGCTTTCGCCACATACGGGTCATTGAGCTGACGCGAGAGCCATTTTTGCTGCGACACGGTGCGTCCACGCGCGGATTTCACCCGCACGGAGAGGCTGGTATCGGTGCTGCCGCCGCTTTTCCCGGCGCTTTTGCCGGGGACACGGCCAGCTTCTGGCGGCTTGGTTGGTTTCTTCATGGCCTGTTTCGCTATCTTGCCGCCGCATGATCCTGCGGTCTGCGCCAGGCGCGGTCCTGATGCATCATGCGGATCAGCATACCCTCCCTCAGGCCTCGATCCGCAATGCGAATACGCGGGCTGGGAAACGCACGCCGGATTGCTTCATAGATGGCGCAGCCCGCCAGCACCAGATCAGCCCGCTCGCGCCCGATGCAGCCATTCGCGGCACGCGCCTCATAAGGCATGGTGGCAAGGTTCTGCATCGCAGTGTTGACTTCCGCATCGCTCATCCACAGCCCATCGACCTGACGCCGGTCATAGCGCTCAAGCCCCAGGTGGAGGCCGGCGACGGTGGTCACTGTGCCGGAGGTGCCGAGCAGGTGAAAGCCGCGCGCATTCACGGCAGGGGCGGCCTTGGCGGCGAAAGGGGCCAGCGCCTCAGCAGATTCGGCCACCATGGTCTCGAACAGGGCCTCATCGACATGCACGCCGCCATGGCGCTCCGCCACAGACACGACCCCGATCGGCAGTGATGTCCAGGCACGGATACGGGCGGCAGGGTCGCCTGTGCCGGCGCGGCCATGTAGCCAGGCAAGCTCAGTCGAGCCGCCGCCAATGTCGAAGACGATGACGCCCTCCGCATCGCGGTCAGCCAGACTTGCGCAGCCTGTGACGGCGAGCATCGCTTCGGTGCGTTGATCAATGATTTCCAGCTCGATGCCGGTGCGCGCCGCGACCTCGCGGGTAAAATCGCGCCCATTCGAGGCCGCGCGGCAGGCCTCTGTCGCGATCATGCGCATGCGGCTGACATGGCGCAAAGCCAGCTTGTCGGCGCAGATCGAGAGGGCATCATAGGCGCGCTGCATGGCCGCTTCGCTCAGCGCGCCTGTGGTGCTCAGCCCCTCGCCAAGCCGCACGATGCGCGAAAACGCATCGACCACACGAAAGCCATGTCGCTGCGGGCGCGCGATCAACAGGCGGCAATTGTTGGTGCCAAGATCGAGCGCCGCATAGGTGGCGGGCTGGCCTGAATTGCCAGCATCTGCGCTGCCATGACCCTCTGCGGGGCCAGCAGCCGACGCGTTTGTGCGCGCGTGGGCGCGCTCGTCGCTCATTGTAGAGCCGATCTTGCTGGCAGCTGGGTTTAATCAAACCCGCCACGATGAAGTGTTCGGTGAAAATGTAGTCCGCACAGCCCACGCCATGCAAGCGCGCTTTCGCCGGCTTGCAATCAGTAATGTTTCAGCTTGCCTTAGCTTGCGGCGGAAAATACCGGCGGGCTTGCGGGCTGCATACGGCCTGTCGGGCGGAAACGTGAGCCGACACGGGTAAAATGGATCGGATTCTTGATGATCGAGTCCATCCGCTGCCATAGCCCCTTGGGCGAAAACGGCTTGAGAAGCACATCGGTGACGCCGAGCGCGATCGATTTTTCGACAATGGCGCGCTGCGGATTGGCAACAGTGAGCAAGATCGGCGTCTTGGGCGCTGGCGATGTCTGCGGGGAGCGCACCAGGCGGATGAACTCCTCGCCCGTCAGCATCGGCATATCCCAATCGATGATCATCAGATCGGGGATGGCATTGGCGAACATCTCAATCGCTTCAGCGCCATCGGAGGCCTCCAGCAGGCGGCGTATCCCTGAGCGCGTCAACACCTCGCGCATGATGCGGCGCATATGCACACTCGGCTCTGCGACGAGCACAAGAATATCCGGAAACTGCGGTAGCTCAGACACGTAACGCCCCTCAACGCAACGGCAACACTTAACTGGCGCGACCTTAACCGGTTCAGGTTGCGACTTCGTTGCGATGCAGCCCGAGCTGCGGCGATCTGCGTCAATGGTTTGTTGACCGCGTCGATTGGCCACATAGCGCTTGCCGAAGTGGGTCACCCCGGCGAAGCTGGCTTTCAAGACCGGGCAAGGAGGAAATCGCCATGGCAGACCGTTACATCATCGCCATCGACCAGGGCACC
>JBOFIL010000451.1:0-3278 GCA_051650165.1 Allobosea sp. | reverse complement strand
TCTTCGCCCCCGCCGCAACACCCAAGCCCGTGCTCGATCGCCTCTCCAGCGCCATCCTTGCTTCGCTCAACAAGCCGGCGGTGAAGGAGGCGATCGTCAAGGTCGGCTTCACCGTCAATATCCGCGAGCCCGCCGCCTTCGCTCCCTACCATGCCCAGGAAATCAAGACCTGGAAGGAAATCATCGAAGCCGCCGGCGTCAAGCCGACAGAGTGAGGGGGGAGCAATAGATCAGGCCGGATTGAAGTTACTGCGGGCAAGCAGGGCTTCAATTGTGGCTCGGTCAACATCTTCGCGCGCCACAAAAACTGCCAATGTGCCAACCAAGACATCAAGCCGGGCGATTGACTCAACAACCTCGTAATTTCTCATAGGATGCCCGTCGTTGTAGTCATGTAGCAGAATACGGGCATTAACAGGCCCATGCAGTATAGTAGCGGCCACGCAGGCAACCCTGAACCGGCCATCAACCAGTATACGCGACGGAGAATGGCCGGGCACGCGCCACGGGGACATGGCATAGCCCGACCATTGCGGCTTGGTGCCCAGATCTCGTGGAAACCCCCAAGGCCCAACAGGGCCGACATCAACGTGAACCAGAGTGAGCCTACCTGAGGCCTCTGCATCGAGCATGCCCTGGTGGCCGCGCACGGCGGCGATATAAGTGGGATCGCTCTCAATGCTCATGATCGGGCCGGCTACAAGCTCTAGAGCAGTCAGCGTTGAGCCGCCCATACCCCATTCCAGATAGCTCGCAGCGCCTGCAATTTCATGACGCAAAAGCTCTTCCTCAACCGGGCTCATGTAAGGCCGTGATAAGTCGATTGGCATTTGCAGTTACATGTCTTTCAAGAAAGCAACTCGAGGCAGCGAGCTGCGATGATCTGCTGGCCAGTCTGACCGCCGCACCAGCCGCGCGCAGCCTGCGCCCACAACCCGGCCGCTCTGCGATAACCCTGTTCATCCAGCATGCGCGTGGCAAGTTGCACTAGAGTGGCGGCATCTGCCTGCGCAGCTGGCATTCCCCAGCCTGCTCCGCTGCGGGAAACCGCTTGCGCGTTGTTCCATCGCTCACCTGTGCGATAAAAAATAAGCTGCGGGACGCCTGCGAGGGCCGCCAATTGGCAGATGCCCAATCCGCCGTGATGAATGACCAGAGCGCCCGACCGCGCAATTTCTGTGAGCGAAAAAGGTTTGGCTTCCAGAATGATGCCTGCCGCCATGAAGGAATTGGCCATCTGTGTGGCCAAGCCTGGAGCATATATCCGGATGCGCCGGCCAAGCTGTCCTAGCTCAGGCAACAGTGATGAAAAGACACCTATCTCGTCACCACAATAGGCCAAAAGATCGCTGCCATTGCCGGTTTCGACATCGGGGATCTCGTCAATTTCTGGCGGCACCAGGGCTTCCGCACGCACGTCGAAAGATGGGTCAAACTCTGGCAGGCTTGCCGCGCAAGGCGTATTACCCCTAAGCGCTGCGATAGCTGTGGGTCTGCCCGCGCGAGCATCAAGCCCAGCGCCCTCTGCTATACTGCTGAAAAGCATTTCCTGAACCTGCTTTTCTGCCTCTGGCAGATACCTCTCGAACAGGAGGTACCCATCACGAACCGCTGGCACGGTGAAGCCAGTGCCAACCGCAACAGCAGGCATTCGGCCAGCCGCCGCCAGCATCGCTCCTGGTGCATAATCGCCTACGATAATGTCTGGTTGCAGAACTTGCAGCAGCCCATCCCATGCGAACTGATTGGCTCGCACATCAGAAACAGTTCCTAGCCCTAGCTTAATGAGCATATCAGCATAGGTAGGGGCAGAGCCATCCTGGCGAGGTGCAACTGCCTCAGGCTTCCCCCAAAGTCCCGGCCAGCCGGGTGCAGGCAGCACGTGTGTGACGAAAGGGGCAAGCGCCTCCGTATGAGTCTGTTTGAAAACAGCGGCGACACAACCCACACCCTGGCCACCAAGTACCTGTGCGATGCGGCGCAGGCGCGTGACATGCCCTGCGCCTGCGCCGACTTCCGATACCAGCAGGGCGCGTTTGACCATGCCCATGTTGCATCATGCTCGCTTAAGAGGAGGTATTGTTCTGGTCACGTGTAGCCCACCCGCCAGGACCGCCAGGATACCACTCATCCCAGTAATAGATCGGCGGTGGACCAGGATTGGGGTTCGGATTTGGGTCATTTGGATCATCTGGCGGAGGCTGCAACATGCCCGGATCATATGGCACGACGGTAGGGGCTTCAGGCGTCTGGCCGGGTAGCAGATCTTGTTGGCTCATCCCTTCTGCGACCAGCGACCCATTGGGCGTCGAGAAAGCGTTTGGCGTGAAGAAATTTGCCGGCAGATACTGGTTCGTGAGTGTTCCGCCGGATGGGGTTGTCGAAGGCAGCTTGGCCAGAATCTGCGAGGCTTGACTTCGCGTCATGTTCGAAAATCCGGCAGCACCAAGGACCGGCACAAACAGGTTGGGGCTTGAGCCATTGGGCAGCACCACACCATTCATGGTCAGATAGGCTTGGACCACCTCGGCAAACTCTGGCTCGCTGGCGATGCGTCCGGAAAGAGCATTCAACAGATCATTGAATGTCTTTCCGCTGGCATTGTATGTCTCAAGAATGGTATTTCGGGTTGCCCGCTGTGCTGCAAAAATCGCCGGCATCGTCGTTCCATCACGCAAGGCTTGATATTCCGCATTCTCGATGGGCGCGGATATCAACGCCACAAGATCATCCCTGAACTTGGCGACAGACTTGGTTTGACTGTCAGCCCCCCCTCCGGCAGCCTCGACCCAGCCAAGCGCCTGCATGAGATCGACCCGCCCGCCGGATACCTCCTCGAAAATCCTAGTCCAGGCAGCACTAGCGCCTTGCGAGGAGATGATAGTGGCGGTTTCAGCAGCGGTGAGGATCGGCACTTCTGGCCCATCCGCCCCACCCTGTGCGAGGAAGGTAGTCGTTGCACGTTGCAAGTCGGTACGTGCGAAGTAGCTAGTAACCTCTTGTGCAGTCTCAATTGGACCTGCTTGCGGCATGCTTTGACGAGCCAGAACCAATTGATCAGCAAGAGCTGCCGAGCCGAAGTTGACATTTAGGCCAAGTCGCGTCAATTCGCGGGCGAACGTCGTCAGTCTTGCGTTAAACTCCTCTCCTGACCAATAAGTACGTGCATTACTCAAAATATTGCTGACATTTCGTACAGAAAAATCACCAAATGACTCTCGTGATATTGACAATAAATCATTACGCCTAACAAATGCATCACGAGATTCTTGATTGGA
>JBOFIL010000450.1:0-4306 GCA_051650165.1 Allobosea sp. | reverse complement strand
TCCGCCGGCATGGCGGGCATTTTTCTGGCGAGCCTGTTGATGACATTGCCTTCGCCCGCTTCTGCCGAAGTCCCGTCGATTGCAGGCGCTGATGCGCTGACGGCCCGGTTTGCCGAGCTTCCGGGCTGGGCGGAGCAGGATCATTCCGCATTGCTGGCGGTGTTTCGTCGCAGCTGTCAGGCGCCGCAGCCTTTGCGGGTAGGCGCGCCTCGCCCCAGCGCTCTGGCCGCGATCTGTTCCGCAGCCCCCGAAATCGCGAGCAGTGGTGATGCGAAGCGCTTCTTTGAAGCAAATTTTGCTGCATGGCGCATCAGGCCTCATCAGGGAGGCGGCTTCCTGACTGGCTATTATGAGCCGGAGTTTCCGGGCTCGCTCGCCCGCAGTGATGCTTTCCCCACACCGGTCTATGCTCGCCCGCCTGATCTTCTCACGCGGATGCCGGGCGATGATTGGCCGGGATTTGATCCTGCGTTGACCTCCGCCCGCCGCGGCGACAGGGGCTTGGAGCCCTATCCTGACCGCCAGGCGATTGATGAAGGCGCGCTTTCTGGCAAGGGGCTCGAAATCCTGTGGCTGCGCGATCCGGTCGACCGGTTCGTCATGCAGGTGCAGGGTTCGTCGCGCATTCGTCTGGGTGATGGCAAGGTGTTGCGCCTTGCCTATAGCGGGCGCAATGGCCACCCCTATACCTCGCTTGGCAGGGTGGTGAGCGAGGAAGAGAACATCCCGCCTGCGCAAATGACCATGGACAAGCTGGTCGCGAAGCTGAAATCAGACCCCGAAAAAGCGCGGGCGCTGATCTGGCGCAACCGCTCCTTTGTGTTCTTCCGCCGAGCCGATGAGCTGCCAGCGGAGCTTGGGCCCATCGGCGGTGAGGGAGTGCCGCTCACACCAATGCTGAGTGTGGCCGCTGATCGGGCGATCTGGCCCTATGGATTGCCAGTGATGCTCTCCGGCAGCCTGCCACTTCAGGATGGCAGCGGTGACGAGCCTCTCGCTCGCGCGGCAATCATCCAGGATACGGGTTCGGCGATCATAGGCCCGGCGCGGATCGATCTGTTCTACGGGTCAGGCGATGCTGCCGGGCACCGCGCCGGCCTGACGCGCCATCCGCTGGAGCTGTTTGTGCTCTGGCCGAAGAGCGCGCCTGCTGCCGGCGGGGGTTAGGCAAGTGCGGCGGCGTAACGATCGCGTGCCAACAGAGGCCGAGCTGGCGCTCTGGGCCGAGGTTGCGCGTCATGTGCGGCCTTTTCCGGGGCGCATGCTGCCGCCGAAGCCAGCTGAAACTGCCGTGCCAATTCCGATGGTTGTTGAACGCAAGTCTCCTGCGGCTATCGCTCCTTCTGCCGCACCCAGCCCGCCCCCCATGCCGCCGCTGGCACCTATCGAGCGCAAGCTCCGCACGCGGTTGCGGCGCGGCCAGCAGGCGATCGAGGGCGTGATCGATCTGCATGGCATGCGCCAGGATGAGGCTCACGGCGCGCTGATCAGCTTTTTGCATCGCTCCAGCGCGCGCGGCGCCCGCATGGTGCTGGTCGTCACTGGCAAGGGCGGGGCAGGTGGCCGCAATTACGACGATCTGTTCCAGGAGCGCGGTGTGCTTCGGCGCAATGTGCCGCATTGGCTGCGCATGCCGGAATTACGCCCGCTGGTGATGGGTTTCGAGGAGGCAGAGGCCAACCATGGCGGCGTCGGCGCGCTTTATGTGCGGCTTCGCCGCATGGGCATTCCCGAGTGACGCCCTTTGGCGCGAAGGTCCGGGAGCTGCGCGCCGCGCGCGGCATGACCCTCTCCGATATGGCGGAGCGGCTGGGTGTCTCGCCGGCCTATTTGTCCGCGCTGGAGCACGGCAAGCGCGGCAAGCCGCCCTTCGCGCTGATGCAGGGCATCATTCATGTGCTGGGCGTTATCTGGGATGAGGCGGATGATCTGGTGCGCCTTGTCGATCTCTCTGATCCGCGGGTGGTGATCGACACTGCCGGGCTGGAACCCGAGGCCACCCGGCTTGCCAATCATCTGGCGAGCGTGATCAGCGAGCTGACGCCTGAAGCGATTGGCCAGCTTCAGGGCGCGCTCGATGCCGCTGCCCCGCGTGGTTCAAAGCCCATTGACGTGAAACCTCGCGAATAAAGCAGCAATCGGCGGCGAGGTTGACCCCTGCCGGCGTGGATGCGACAGGAGCGGCCTCACTTTTCCTCTTCTCTCATGGATGAACGCATGACCGCCCGCTCTTCCGATGTCCTCGCTCTTGGTAATGCCATTGTCGATGTGATTGCCCGCACTGAGGAGGATTTCCTCCATACGCACAAGCTTCTTCGCGGTGCGATGTCGCTGATCGATGAGCCGCGCGCCGAGGCGCTCTATGCCGCGATGGGGCCGGGCAAGGTGATCTCGGGCGGCTCAGCAGCGAACACCGTTGCGGGTCTAGCATCATTCGGCGGGCAGGGGGCCTTCATCGGCAAGGTGAAGAATGACGAGCTGGGCCGGCTCTACCGGCATGATCTGACGTCGCTTGGCGTCTCCTTCGATACCTCCCCCGCGAGCGAGGGCCCGGCCACTGGGCGCAGCCTCATCTTGGTAACGCCCGATGGCGAGCGCACCATGAACACCTATCTGGGCGCGGCGCAGGGGCTTTCCGAGGCCGATGTCGATGCAGGCACGGTCGAAGCGGCGAAGATCGTCTATCTCGAGGGCTATTTGTGGGATCCCCCAGCCGCCAAGCTCGCCTTCCGCAAGGCATCGGAGATCGCCCATAATGCCGGCGGGCGCGTGGCGCTGACCCTATCCGACGCGTTCTGTGTTGATCGCTATCGCGCCGAGTTTCTTGGCCTGATGCGCCATGGCGTTGTCGACATCATCTTCGCCAATGAGCATGAGCTGCGCAGCCTCTACGAGACCGGCGATGTCGAGGCCGCGATTGCCGCCTTGCGCGCCGAAACCGTGAATAACGCCAATTTTGTCGGCGTGGTGACGCGCTCGGAGAAGGGCGCGCTGGCCGTGACGCGCGATGAAACCGTCGAGGTGCCAGCCTTCCCGGTCGCCCGGGTGGTCGATACCACAGGCGCGGGCGATCTTTTCGCCGCCGGCTTCCTGCATGGTCTCACATCAGGCCGCGATGCCCGCAATTGCTTGCGCCTTGGTGCGCTCGCCGCCGCCGAGATCATCTCCCACGTCGGCGCGCGTCCCGAGCTGAGCTTGAGGGATTTGGCCCAGCAGAATGGGCTGTAAGTATAATTAGAACATAGGGTTACAGCAAAAAGAACCCCCGCCTCGTGAGAGGCGGGGGTTTGTGTTTATGCCCACTCGTCATGCTCGGCCCTGTGCCGAGCATCCACGTCTTCTTGAGTCCATTTTCAAGTCGTGGATGGTCGGGACAAGCCCGACCATGACGGAGAGTGCCAATGACGATCAATCGTCGTTGTTGTTCCGGTCGCGGCTCTTTTCGGCGTCGCGCTCGGCTTTCAGCTTTTCGGTGAGGTCTTCGCCGGTTTCCTGATCGACAACCTTCATGGAGAGGCGGATCTTGCCGCGGTCATCGAAGCCGAGCAGCTTCACCTTCACCTTGTCGCCTTCCTTGACGACGTCGGTGGTCTTCTGCACGCGGCGGGCCGCCAGCTCGGAGATGTGGACGAGGCCGTCCTTGGCACCGAAGAAATTGACGAAAGCACCGAACTCCATCGTCTTCACGATGGTGCCGTCATAGATCGTGCCGATTTCCGGCTCCGAGACGATGGACTTGATCCACTTGATCGCCGCATCGATGGACTTGCCATCGGCGGAGGCGATCTTGATGGTGCCGTCATCCTCGATGTTGATCTTCGCGCCGGTCTTTTCGACGATTTCGCGGATGACCTTGCCGCCTGTGCCGATGACTTCCCGGATCTTGTCGACCGGGATCTTCATCGTCTCGATGCGCGGCGCATACTGGCCAAGCTCCGAGCGGGCAGTCGAGAGCGCATTGCTCATTTCGCCGAGGATGTGGTGACGGCCATCGCGTGCCTGGGCGAGCGCAACCTTCATGATCTCCTCGGTGATGCCGGCGATCTTGATGTCCATTTGCAGCGAGGTAATGCCGTTTTCCGTGCCGGCAACCTTGAAATCCATGTCGCCGAGGTGATCCTCGTCGCCAAGAATGTCGGAAAGCACGGCAAAGCGCTTGCCCTCCAGGATGAGGCCCATCGCGATGCCGGCCACAGGTGCCTTCAATGGCGCACCGGCATCCATCAGCGCGAGCGATGCGCCGCAGACGGTGGCCATCGACGACGAACCATTCGACTCGGTGATCTCCGAGACGAGGCGGATCGTG
>JBOFIL010000449.1:0-8448 GCA_051650165.1 Allobosea sp. | reverse complement strand
CCTGCCCTCCCCCTTTCTGGGGGAGGGTTCCAGCGCAGCTTGCCTCAGCACCAGCCTCTCCCCCCGCGCCAGCCCCAGCTCACAGAACACCGCGGCTGTCGAAAGCCCTATCCCTGGGTTGACGAGCAGCGCGAACAGGCGCGGCAACGCCAACGGCTCCAGCCTCTCGCCCACCCCGCGCATCACAACGCTGCGGCTTGTGAGACACACCGGCACATCTGCGCCAACCTCGCGCGCCACTGCGAACAAGCGCTTATCATCAGCGACAAGCCCGTTCACCCGCGCCAGCAAGCGCAAGGCAGCGGCGGCATCGGTCGAGCCGCCACCTATCCCGGAGGCAACCGGCAGGTGTTTGACGAGATGAAACGCGCCGAGCTTCAGGCCCGGAATGGCTGCGGCCAAACCATACGCCGCGCGCAGCACAAGATTGTCATCGGATAAGCTCAGTCCAGCCGCCATAGGCCCACTGATGCTGAGCGACATCTCCTCACCAGGAACGAGTGTCAGCTCGTCGCCCATTCCGGCAAAGGCCACCAGGCTTTCCAGCTCGTGATAGCCATCCTCACGCCGGCCCAGAACATGGAGACTGAGGTTGATCTTGGCGCGGGCACGAGTCGTCAGATAAGGGCCGGCCATGGCTGCCCTGCCCGGTTCAGCCGCCATTCGGCTTGAGGTCAGGGGTCACTTCCGGCAAGGCCGGCACCTCGATCTTGACCTCGGCTTGCGCTGGCTTGTCTTCGGGCAGGCCGCCAAGCTCGATCTTTTTCAGGATCTTCGGCAGGTCTTCCGGCTCCGGGTTCAGGTCACGCGCATGGTTCCACTGGAAGGTGGCTTCCAGCTTGCGGCCCACTTTCCAGTAGGCATCGCCGAGATGATCGTTGATCACCGGATCGAACGGCTTCAGCTCAATGGCCCGCTCAAGTTCGCGCGCGGCGGCATCATATTGGCCGAGCTTGTAATAGGCCCAGCCCAGCGAGTCGACGATGTAGCCATCGCGCGGGCGCAGCTCCACAGCCTGCTTGAGCATCTTGAAGGCTTCATCAAGGTTGAGGCCCTGATCGACCCAGCTATAGCCAAGGTAGTTCAGCACCAGCGCCTTTTCGCGCCCCAGTGATTCTGGAATCAGCTGCAGGGCGGTGCGGAAATCCATTTCCGCCTTCGACCATTGCTTGGTGCGCTCATAGGCGATGCCGCGGAAATAGAACAGGTTCCAATGCGAGCGATCCGGCGCGCCGATCTTCTCCAGCGCCTTCTCATAGGCCTTGGCAGCCTCCGGGAAATTCTTGCGGGCGCGGTGCACATTGCCAAGTGCGGAAAGCACATCCGTGTCATCCGGGCGCTTGGCGGAAAGTGCGGTGAGCTGCGCGACCGCCTCGGTGTTCTTGCCGAGTGTTTCCAGCGCCAGCCCGATTTGCAATTCCGCCGTGGTCTTGAGCGGGCTGTCCGCCGGCATCTTGCCATAGATGGCGATGGCATCATCGCCCTGCTTCACGCGCTCCAGAATGTCGCCCAACGTCAGGATTGCCATCTCGTGCCCTGCATCGAGATGCAGCGCGAGGCGCAGGTAAATCATCGCGGCAAGCTCATCGCCCTGCCTGTTGCCGGCGCTGCCAAGCCCATAGAGCACCTCGGCTCCGCCCTGCTGCGGCGTCGTGGCGAAGCGCTGCAAGGGCTGGCCAGCCTTCAAGCGATCAAGCGCATCCTTGATGGTGGGGTGGTTGGGCAGCAAGCCGTCAAACTCTGTGTAGACCGCTTTGGCAGCATCATTCTGCCCGCGCCTTGCCAGAAAGCGCCCCCAGACATCAACGATGCGAACCGTGGTGCGCTCGGTCTCATAGGAGCTTTTAAGCCGCTTGGTGGCCTCGCCGACATTGCCGGACGCATCCGCAATCAGGCCGGCATGATAATCCCGGAAGATGTTGTAGGTGCTCTCGCCGCGCAGGCGATCCACAGTCTCGATGGCGCGGTTGAACTCTCCCGCACCGGCGAAGGACCAGGCCGAGAGCAGCGTGGCGGTGATATCCGCCGCCCTGCCCCGCCCGCCGCGTTGCAGGAAGCCACGCGCGGATTGATACTGCTTGTTCTTCATGGCGCGCACGCCAAGCGCGAGCTGCGCCAGACCATTCGAGGCATCACGCTGCACCAACCGCTCGGCGGCGCGGAACGCGTCATTCATCGCGCCATCGGCAAGGAACGCAACGAAAGCACGCTCCAGCAACTCCATGTTGCGCGGATCGCCCTTGATCGCCTCGCGCAGGAAGGTCGCCGCGCCATTGGCATCGCGCGCCGCGCCCGCCACCACGGCAGAGAGATAATTTCCCTCGATCGAGTCAGCAGGCTCGAACCGTTCAGGCTGGCGTGAACCTGCGGGCGAGGCCTGTGCAAAGGCGGCAGTGCCGCCAAAGCCAGCGATGCAGAGGCTAAGAGCCACCACCGCACCAGTGGCGCGGCGCTTTGCGAATTGCATGAATCGGTCCTTCAGATGCGAACCCTGCCAGAATTACGGGCTGGCGAGGCACTTGTCACCCCAAGAACGTGTCATCCAAAGAAGTCGTGAGTGGGGCGATTGGACGCCTCACATTCCCGGATAGTTCGGCCCGCCCGCTCCTTCAGGCACAGTCCAGTTGATGTTCTGCGCCGGATCCTTGATGTCGCAGGTCTTGCAGTGCACGCAGTTCTGCGCGTTGATCACGAAGCGCGGATCGGTCTTGGCGGCCACATCACCATAAACAATCTCGTAGACGCCCGCCGGGCAATACAGCCGCGCAGGTTCGCCATAGACCGGCAGGTTTTTGGCCACGGGGACCGACGCATCGGCCAATTTCAGATGCGCCGGCTGGTCTTCCTCATGGTTGGTGGCCGACATGAACACCGAGGAAAGCTTGTCGAACGACACCACGCCATCGGGCTTTGGGTAGACAATCGGCGTCACCTCGCTCAGCGGCTTCAATGTCGCGTGGTCCTGCTTGCCATGCTTCATGGTGCCGAAGGGCGAGACGCCGAACAGCTCGTTCAGCCACATGTCGATGCCGCCGAGCGCGACGCCGCCAATGGTGCCAAACTTCGACCAGAGCGGCTTCACATTGCGCACGGGCTTGAGATCTCGGCCAATGGCCGACGCTCTCCAGCCATCCTCGATGCCGGCAACCTCATCATGAGCACGGCCAGCTTTCAGCGCCACAGCCAGCTCATCCGCCGCCATCATGCCTGAGATGATGGCATTATGGCTGCCCTTGATGCGCGGCACGTTCACAAAGCCTGCCGAGCAGCCGATCAGCGCGCCGCCGGGGAAGGTGAGCTTCGGCACAGATTGCCAGCCGCCCTCGGTGATGGCGCGTGCGCCGTAGGAGATGCGCTTCCCGCCTTCAAACGTGTCGCGGATGGCAGGATGCGTCTTGAAACGCTGGAACTCATCGAAGGGCGAGAGCGTCGGGTTGGTATAGTTGAGGTGCACCACGAAGCCGACGGAGACGAGGTTCTCGTCGAAATGATA
The DNA here is from genome assembly GCA_051650165.1 of Allobosea sp. Classification (GTDB taxonomy): domain Bacteria; phylum Pseudomonadota; class Alphaproteobacteria; order Rhizobiales; family Beijerinckiaceae; genus Allobosea. The sequence goes on along the minus strand of JBOFIL010000449.1, from coordinate 4,955 downwards.
GAGGAATGAGCCGCCGCCAGTTTTCATGTCCAGCGGCCAGCCGAAGGAATGCTGCACCAGCCCCTTCTTGTGCTTGTCAGGCGCCACCTGCCAGAGTTCCTTCAGACCAATGCCGAATTTCTGCGGCTCGCGGCCCTGGTCCAACCCGAACTTCGCGATGAGCTGCTTGGCAAGCGAGCCGCGCACACCTTCGCCAATCAGCGTGTAGCGACCACGCAACTCCATGCCGCGGGTGAAGCGCTCGGAGACGCTGCCATCCTTCGCGATGCCCATATCGCCAGTCGCGACGCCGGTAACTGCGCCCTTTTCGTCAAAGAGAAGCTCAGAGGCGGCAAAGCCGGGATAAATCTCGACGCCGAGCGCCTCGGCTTGGCCTCCCATCCAGCGCGTGACCGCGCCGAGCGAGCCGATGAAATTGCCATGGTTGTTCATGAGCTTGGGCATGAACATGTTGGGCAGGCGAAGCGAGCCTGCAGGCCCCAGGAACAGGAACTGGTCCTCGTTCACCTCAGTCGTCAGCGGGCGCGCGTCATCTTCGCGCCATTCCGGCAGCAGGCTATCCAGGCCCACCGGGTCAATCACCGCGCCAGACAGAATATGCGCGCCGACCTCCGAGCCCTTCTCGACCACCACGACCGTGATGTTTTCATCCAGCTGTTTCAGGCGGATGGCGGCAGCCAGACCCGCTGGCCCTGCGCCAACGATGACCACATCGTAGTCCATACCCTCGCGGGCTTCGCTGCGTGGATCGCCCTCTGGAAACTGCATCATATCCTCCCTGCCGCCGCCTATTTGCGATAGCCTCATTTGATTTAGTTCATATGTAAACCATTATGGAGGCTGCCTCAAGCCGTGATGCTGAGAAGGCGCGTGAATGGCAAGATGGGCAAGGAAGGGGCTGCTCGCAAATGCGGGTATAATCGGCCCTGGCCTTGCCAAAATGCTGCACCAAGCAGCATATTGCAGCCACGTCATGAGGCGCACGGGCCACTCTCTTGAGCAGCGAAACCGACAGCATCGATAGTGCAAAGCCAGCTGCGCCCGTCGCGCGCCGCATCAAGCGCTTTGGCTTGAAGCTTGATCAGGGTCTCACACGGCTGGAGCGCTGGACCTCCGCCATCGAGACGCTCATCGACCGGCTGAGCAGCATCTCCGGCAAGATCTTGCGCCTTGCTGCTGTCATTGGTGTGATTGTTTCATCCATCCTGTTCGTGAAATGGTATTTCACCTCTCATGATGCGCAGATGCCTGCCGTCCACCGGGAGGCTGTGGAGCGTGCACTTGGCGGGCTGATCGCCAAGGAAAATGTCGATATGGTCATCTCGGCCATCGAGCGCACGCGCAATGTGAAGGTGATCGAGGCGGCCAATGCGGGCAATCTTGTCCCGGCAGAGAAGGCGGTCAGCGCGCAGGCCGCGAAAATCGAGCGCCAGCCCTCCGCGGATGACAAGACCAAGGCGCAGGCCTTCGCTGACCTCGCCGTGGTCACCTATCGCGACAATGTCGCTGAAAAGATCAAATGGCTGACCAAGGCGACGGAACTCGCGCCTTCCGAGCCGGAGCATTGGCGACAGCTTGGTATTGCCGCCAGCACTGCCGGAGAGGCCACGAAAGCCATTGCCGCCTTCGAAAAGCTTGGCGAGATTGCGCAGCTACAGGGCAATGATCGTCTGAAATTCGCCTCGAGGCTCCATCTTGGCGATATGGTGCTTTATCGGCTGCGGCTGGAAGACGCGATGGAGCATTTCGCCTTTGCCCGGCTGATTGCCACAGCAGGAGCAAGCAATGATGCGAATGATCGCCAATGGCAGATCGATCTGGCTGCTGCGCATGTGCGTATCGGTCAGGTTCTTTCAGGGCAAGGCAACAGCCGCGGCGCTCTCGAGGCTTTCCGCAAAAGTCTGGCTATTCGTCAATCGCTGGTAGAAGCGACACCTGGAGATGCTGAGAGGCAGCGCGAATACACAACAATCCTGAACCATGTTGGGGATATGGTGCGCGTGCACGGAGACAGGGACGAGGCGCTTGCGCTGTATCATAGGGGCCTTGCCATTCGTGAGAGGCTCAATAAGGACGACCCCGATAACACGCTGTGGCAACGCGGGATGTCAGTCAGCTACGAGAAGATCGGCCATGTGCTCAGGCAACTCGGGAAACCCGCTGAAGCAGCAGAGTTTCAACAAAGATCCTATGCCATCGCCGATACTCTGGCGAGCGGCGATGCCAGCAACCTGCTCTTGCAGTCCAATCTGTCTGCCAGTCTTGGAAGGCAAGGCGCTGCCCGTTTGCGCGCAAAGGATATTGCGGGCGCGTTGGAAAACCACCGCAAATCCTTGACGATCCGGCAGCAGCTGGTGGTCAAAGACCCGGCCAATATGATGTGGCAAAGGAATTTGAGCAGCAGCTTCATGGCTATCGGCGATGCCTTGCGCGATGGGAGCGCTCTTGACGGGGCACTCGATGAATACGCAAAGGCCATCACCATCCGCCGTATGCTTGTGGCAAAGGATCCGGCAAATAGCGACTGGCAGCTCTCTCTTCATTTTGCCCTTAATCGCGTTGCCAGCACGCGGCATCAAATGGGCGACAAGTCGAACCTGATCGAGACCTACAATGACAGCCTGCGGCTATATTCAGCCATGGCTGCGCGCGATCCCGCCAATGTTGAGCATGCGCGCGATATGATGTTCGCGCACTGGCAGATCGCAGATGCAGGTGAGAGGCCATCATTCAACTATGGCAAAGCACGTGACATCGTCGTGAGGTTACGGGACTCGGGCAAGCTTGAAGTGCCTGATAGACATCTCCCCGATAGGCTTACAAAACTGGCGGCTGATGCAGAGAATGTGAATAAATCAGAGGCTGCCCGGCCAGCCCCATGACGCCAGCGCTAGGACGCGCTAGATCAACCACATGAGTGCCGCCCTCACCCGCAGCGAAGCCATCTCCGCCCTCGCCTTTCTGGCCGAGGCCGGCGTCGATTGCGCGCTGGATGAGGCGGCCCATGATCGCTTCGCCGATAGTGCGGCGCAATCAACAGCCCGTGAAACTGCATCCGCCCGCCCCCTGCCCTCTCTGCGGGATGAACCACGCGCACAGCCTGCCCCTCGCCCGGTCGAGACCCGCCCGGCAGCGGCGGCTTCGTTGCATGCGGATGAAGCAGCGCTCAGCGCCCGCGCGCTGGCCAGCAGTGCGCAATCACTGGAGGAACTGCGCGCCATTCTCGAAGCCTTCGATGGCTGCTCGCTGAAGGCGACCGCGCGCCATTGCTGCTTTGCCGATGGCAACCCGGCAGCGCGCGTGATGCTGGTGGGCGAAGCGCCGGGCGCGGATGAGGACAGGGTGGGCCTGCCCTTTGTGGGCAAATCCGGCCAGCTGCTTGACCGGATTCTCGCAGCCATTGGGCTCGACCGAGCGAGCGGTGTCTATATCGCCAACACGGTGCCATGGCGCCCGCCGGGCAACCGCACACCGACGACGCAGGAAATGGCGATCTGCCTGCCGTTCATCCAGCGCCAGATTGAACTCGCCGCACCCGATTTTCTGATCTGCCTTGGTGGACCCTCGGCTCAGAGCCTGTTGGGCATCAAGGATGGCATTCTCAAATCACGCGGGCGCTGGCAGGAGTATCAGGCTGGCGCGCGCAGCATTCCCGCCATGGCAACGCTGCATCCGGCCTATCTCTTGCGCCAGCCCTTGCAGAAGCGCGCCGTCTGGCGGGATTTTCGCGCACTCAAGGCGAGGCTTGAAGGGTGCGAGTAGCATCTTCCCCCTTCCCCTTGGCGACCATACACGGTTAGATCAGCCCAACAGCAGTGCCATGATGGGCGCTTTAAGACCCGAGCGGGAGCATCGCACGATGAGATGGGAAGATTATCGCCAGTCAGAGCATCTTGAAGATCGCCGCGGCCAGGGCGGCGGCGGGCTTGGTGGCATGCTCGGCGGCGGCGGCGGACGCGGCGGCCTGGGCATGGGCACGATTGTTGTGCTTGGCCTGCTTGGCTGGGCGCTCGGCATCAACCCCTCGCTGCTGATTGGGGGCGCGGAAATGCTCAATGGCATGCGCGGCGGCGGGGCGAGCGCGCCCCAGACCAGAGCCGGCCCGCCTGCCGATGATATGGGCCGTTTTGTCTCGGCGGTGCTGGCGCAGAATGAGGATGTCTGGCAGCAGCTTCTGCCACAGCAGATGGGCGCGCAATACAAGCCGCCGGGGCTGGTGATCTTCTCGGGCGTCAGCCGCTCGGCCTGCGGCACGGCGCAATCGGCGATGGGGCCGTTCTATTGCCCGATGGACCGCAAGATCTATCTCGACACGTCGTTTTTTCAGGAAATGCAGCGCAAGCTCGGCGGCGGCGGCGATTTCGCCTATGCCTATGTCATCGGCCATGAGGTTGGCCACCATATCCAGAACCTGATCGGCATCCTGCCCAAGGTCACGCAGGTGCGTGAGCGCGTCTCGGAGCGCGAATCCAATGCGCTTTCGGTCCGCACCGAGTTGCAGGCCGATTGCTTTGCCGGCGTCTGGGCCAACACCATGCAGGCGCAAAACCGGCTGGATCAGGGCGACATCGAAGAGGCGATGAAGACGGCTGCTGCCATTGGCGATGACAGGCTGCAAAAATCCTCTCAAGGCTACGCCATGCCGGATTCATTCACCCATGGCTCGGCAGATCAGCGCACGCGCTGGTTCATGACCGGCTTCAAATCCGGCAATCTGCGCTCCTGCGATACGTTTTCAAATCGCGGCGCGTAATACCGGGTTGATGGCTCAAGCGGCAGCGCGCGCGTCGATTTCAGGCATGTCATTGCCGGCTGAGGAAGCTTCGCCCTGCGTGAGCCTAGCAAAGCACCCCGCGATGATGCTGCGCGCCTCATCCTCGGTCATCTTAGCAAAAGCATGCAGTGGGCCGCGTTTGTCAGCGGTGCTGCGCGCGCCGGCCCGGCCCCGCAGATGG
>JBOFIL010000448.1:0-4219 GCA_051650165.1 Allobosea sp. | reverse complement strand
GGTTCTCATGAATGCCGTGCCGGCCAAGGTGGCGGGCTGCCCGCGAATCGTCATGGTCGCACCAAGCCCTGATGGCGCGCTCAACCCGCTGGTTTTGGCCGCGGCAGATCTGGCCGGCGTTGACGAAATCTATCGGATTGGCGGGGCGCAGGCTGTGGCCGCACTGGCCCATGGCACGCACACGATCCGACCCGTGGCCAAGATTGTCGGCCCCGGCAATGCCTATGTCGCCGCCGCCAAGCGGCGCGTGTTCGGCACGGTTGGCATCGACATGATCGCCGGGCCATCCGAGGTGATGGTGCTGGCCGACAAGAGTGCCAATCCCAACTGGGTGGCGGCTGATCTCCTGGCGCAGGCAGAGCATGATGTTTCGGCGCAGTCGATCCTGATCACCGACTCAATCGAATGCGCGAACGAGGTGGAGAAAGCCGTCGAAGCGCAACTGCTCAGCCTGCCGCGCACCCAGATCGCAGGAACGAGCTGGAAAAACTACGGCACCATCATCACCACGCCTTCGCTTGAGGCGGCGATTCCGCTGGTGGACCAGCTCGCACCTGAGCATCTCGAGATCGCAACGGATGATCCTGAAAAACTGGCGGGAATGATCCGCAATGCCGGCTCCATCTTCCTTGGTCATCACACGCCGGAGGCCATCGGTGATTATGTCGGCGGGCCGAACCATGTGCTGCCCACGGACCGCTCGGCGCGGTTTTCGTCCGGGCTGGGCGTGCTCGATTTCATGAAGCGCACGACGCTTCTGAAGTGCGGTCCGGATGGCCTGCGCGCCTTGGCGGATGCGGCGATTGCGCTGGGCGAAGCGGAGAGCCTTGTCGCCCATGCCCGCTCGGTGAGCATCAGACTGAACCGCTGATGTAAATGGCAGGCTTGTCGCCTGCCCCGCCAGCGGCTAGACAGCGGGCAAGTTCAACGACCAGTTCATATCCAATCTTGTCCTTTCAGGGCTTGTGCTCTTGCGCCGCCCCGCCTGCCGGAGACATTTGATGGCCACCCAGACACAGACAGCGCCTGCCGCAGCAAGCCTTGCAGCGAGCACGCTCATTGGCTCCCTCATGCCGTCCATCGAATCGCGCAGCCTCACGCTTGTGACGCGCGCGATCCTGATCGTGGCGGCGAGCCTCGCGATCGTTGCCTCGGCGCGCATGTCCGTGCCGTTCTGGCCTGTGCCCATGACCATGCAGAGCTTCGCCGTCATCGCCCTTGGCGCGGCGCTCGGCCCCCGCGCCGGCGTGGCCGCCGTGATGCTTTATCTCGGTTATGGCATGATGGGCCTGCCGGTTTTCGCCAACACACCGCCCGCCATTCCCGGCCCGGCCTATCTGCTGGGCCCCACAGGCGGATTCCTGGTGGGCTTCATTCCCGCCGCCGCTCTGGCCGGCTGGGCAGCTGCGCGCGGTGCCTCGATGCTGCGCCTCGCCGCAGGAATGGTTGCGACTCATGTCGTGATCCTTGGCCTTGGCTTTGTCTGGCTCGGCTTGTTCGCCGCGCTCCCCAGCGGCGCAACCGGCATCGGCATTGAGCTTGCCTTCGCCAAGGGCGTGTCACCCTTCCTGCTTGGCAGTGTCGTCAAGATCGGGTTGGCAGGCGCACTGACCATTGCCGGCTGGAACTGGCTCGCACGCCGCGGCTGAGCAGCAGAATCATCCACTTCGCAGACTGATTCAACGCCGGGCCAAAAGCCCGGCGTTTTCATTGGTTTGAGCCCAACCAGCTTGAATCAGAACATGAAGCACTTGAATCAGAAAATGGCGTGCATGTTCAGAATGCATGCAACCTATGGTTGATTATGTTTCAAGGCATATTGAATCAGTATACTAACGGCTTGAATATGCGCTGAGACAGCTTGAATCAGTTTGTGAAGCGGCTGAATCAAGCCGAGAGCATCAGGCGACAATTGATTGAATTTGTTGATGAAATGATGCCTGCCATCAGCAGGAAATTTGGTCGGAGTGGCAGGATTTGAACCTGCGACCCCATCGTTCCGAACGATGTACGCTAACCAGGCTGCGCTACACTCCGACCGACCGTGCGCAGACCAATGGCCCACGCTCTGGCGAGGCGGCTTATAGCGACGTGAACCGCGCACGGCAACACGAAACATCTCCGCTTTGGTGGATTGCCTGCTTGCTTTCAGATGGTTGCCAACGCCGGCCCAAGTCTCTAATTGGGCTGCAAGTTGGGGCGTCGCCAAGCGGTAAGGCAGCGGTTTTTGGTACCGCCATTCCCAGGTTCGAATCCTGGCGCCCCAGCCAGCCGCACATCGGCCTACTGGCAGCAAATTGCCGCCACGCTCATGAAGGGATCGCAGCATGGGGAAAATCTACGCCAATGCGAAGGAGGCTCTCGACGGGCTCCTGTTCGATGGCATGCTGATCGCCGCCGGTGGCTTTGGCCTGTGCGGCATCCCCGAATTGCTGATCGAGGGCATCCGCGACGCAGGCGTGAAGAACCTCACCGTTGCCTCTAACAATGCCGGCGTCGATGATTTCGGCCTTGGACGCCTGCTTGCCACGCGGCAGGTAGCCAAGATGATCTCATCATATGTCGGAGAAAATGCCGAGTTCATGCGGCAGTATCTTGCAGGCGAATTGCAGATCGAGTTCAACCCGCAGGGGACCTTGGCCGAGCGGATGCGCGCGGGCGGGGCCGGCATCCCCGGCTTCTATACCAAGACCGGCGTCGGCACCGTCATCGCCGATGGCAAGGAGCACAAGGATTTCGACGGCCAGACCTATATCCTGGAGCGCGGTATTGTGGCCGACATCTCCATCGTCAAGGCATGGAAGGCGGATGAGACGGGCAACCTCGTCTTCCGCAAGACGGCGCGCAATTTCAATCCGCCGGCCGCCAGCTGCGGCAAGGTCTGCCTTGTCGAGGTCGAGGAAATTGTGCCCACCGGCTCGCTTGATCCGGACATGATCCACCTGCCCGGCATCTATGTGCATCGCCTGATTCAGGGTGAGCACGAGAAGCGCATCGAGCAGCGCACCGTGCGCAAAAAGACAGCTTGAGGAGGCACTGAACATGGCTTGGACACGTGACCAGATGGCCGCCCGCGCTGCACAAGAGTTGCAGGATGGCTGGTATGTGAACCTCGGCATCGGCATCCCGACGCTGGTATCAAACTACATCCCCGCCGGCGTGACCGTGACGCTGCAATCCGAGAACGGCATGCTCGGCATGGGGCCCTTCCCCGTTGAGGGCGAGGAGGATGCCGACCTCATCAATGCCGGCAAGCAGACCATCACCGAGCTGCCGCAGACCGCCTATTTCGATTCGGCCCAGAGCTTCGCGATGATCCGCGGCGGCAAGATCGCCATGGCCATCCTCGGCGCGATGGAGGTCTCGGAAGAGGGCGATCTCGCCAACTGGATGATCCCCGGCAAGCTGGTCAAGGGCATGGGCGGGGCGATGGATCTCGTCGCCGGCGTTGGCCGCGTTGTCGTCGTCATGGATCATACCAACAAGGCAGGCGAATCGAAGGTGTTGCCGGCCTGCACCCTGCCCCTCACCGGCAAGGGCGTGGTGGACCGCATCATCTCCAATCTTGGCGTGCTAGATGTGGTCGATGGCGGGCTGAAGATCGTCGAGCTGGCTGAGGGCGTCACCGAGGCTGAGCTGCGCGCTTCGACTGCCGCCAGGCTGGTGAATTGAGGGGGGCCTTTCCCTCTCCCCATGCGGGAGAGGGTGGCCCGAAGGGCCGGGTGAGGGGCATACCCTCTCTTGGTGTTAACTCTCCCCTCATCCGCCTGCTGCACAGGCACCTTCTCCCGCAAGGGGAGAAGGCAAGAAGGAATTCACACCCGCCAGAGCCGCCCACCCGGCATGGGCTGCGGCACGCCTGTTGTGGTTGGCAGCGAGAGCGGCAACCCCGCTACGCTGCGCGCGGCGAGATAGGCGAAGCACTCGGCCTCTAGCGCATCGCCATTCCAACCTACGGCCTCGCAAGGCTCGACGGGCACGCCCAGCGCTGCACTCAGCCCTTCCATGAAGGCGCGGTTCAGCCGCCCGCCTCCGCCCACCAGCCAGCGCAGCGGACGCTTTGGCACATGGGCGAGCGCTGCTGCTGTGGCCTGCACCGTGAAAGCAGCCAGCGTCGCCACAGCATCTGCATCGGGCAAAGGCTCAACGATTTTCGCGCGCACGTGGAAATCATTTCGGTCGAGCGATTTCGGCGGCCTCAATGCAAAGAATGGATTGT
>JBOFIL010000447.1:0-12466 GCA_051650165.1 Allobosea sp. | reverse complement strand
TGCCAGGGCTCTCCTGTACGGTGGGCGAGCAGATCGCGGCGCTCCGGCGCATGGCTGGCGACAATGTGGTGAAGCGCATCAGGCGTGAGCCCGATGCCGGCATCAGCGCCATCGTCGCCAACTGGCCGCGCGATTTTGTCCCAATCCGCGCGCCCATGCTTGGCTTCAAGGCCGAAGCCTCATTCGATGACATCATCCGCGCCCATATCGATGATGAGCTCGGCGGAAACTTCGCGGCCTGAGGTCTATTCCGCCGCCAGCCTCGGGGGCTGCTTGGGCTCGGTTGGGGCTGCGTGTTTCACCTCCTGAGGCGCGCGATGGCCGCGCCCGTCGGCCCAGGGCTGCCACAGGCTCTCGTCTTCCTTCGGGCCGGCAAAGCGGGCGAAGGTGTGCGTGAAAAAGCGCGCCACGTCATCCATGACGATGAAGAAGCTTGGCACGAAGAGCAGGCTGAGCACGGTGGAAACCAGCAGGCCGCCGATCACGCCAATCGCCATTGGGGCACGGAATTCGCCGCCCTCGCCAGCGGCAAAGGCGCTGGGGATCATGCCCGCCACCATGGCGATGGTGGTCATGACGATGGGGCGCGCCCGCTTGCGGCCTGCATCGATGATGGCCTCGATGCGATGAATGCCAGCGGCTTGTTCTTCCACAGCGAAATCGACCAGCATGATCGCGTTCTTGGTGACAATGCCGAACAGCATCAGAATACCGATCACCACCGGCATCGAGACCGGGTTGCTTGTGGCGAGCAGCGCCAGGATCACGCCGCCGATCGAGAGCGGGAGGGACAGCATGATGGTGATAGGCTGGAACACCGAGCCAAACAGCAGCACCAGCACGCCAAACACCATGACAAGGCCGAGCCCCATCGCTTTCGCGAATGCGGCGAAGATTTCGCCCTGGATTTCCGCATCGCCCGTCACCTGAAGGCGCACGCCCGCGGGCAGGTTTTTCACTGATGGGAGGGCCTCGATGAGATCAACACCCTGACCGGAGGTGATGCCGACCAGATCGGTGCCAATCACGATCCGCCGTTCGCGGTTGAAGCGATCAATCGAAGACGGGCCTTGCCCAAAGCCGACATCCGCCACAGCCGCCAGCGGCACCGCAACGCCGGATGTGCCGGTCACGCTCATCGCCGAGATCAGCTCCAGATCCTTGCGGGCGCTCTCGATCAGTTGCACCCGGATCGGGATCTGGCGGTCGCCCGTGGTGAACTTCGCCAAGGCCGGGCCGACATCGCCAATGGTGGCTACGCGCACGGCATCGGAAATCTGCTCAGTGGTGATGCCAAGGCGCGCGGCCTCATCGCTGCGCGGGGTCACGCGGATTTCAGGGCGCTCCAGCCCGGCCACGGCAGCCACATTGGTGAAGCCCGGCACGCGGCGCATCTCGGCCTCGATGCCGGCGACAGCCTGCGCCAGTGCTGCCGGATCAGACGAGACATAGCCGATCGATAATTCGCGATCCCCGCGATCATTCAGCCTCCAGGCGCGAATGTCGGGAATGGCGCGAACCAGTTCGATGGCTTGCCGCTCAAGCGCCTGCTGACCAATCTTGCGCTCGCCCTTTGGGGTTAACTTGACGATCACTGTCGCGCGGCGGATTTCGCGGGTGCCGGTGGGCGAGGTGCCGCCAAACACCAGCACATCGCGCACTTGCGGGATGTCTTTCAGCTTTTTCACCAGCGTGTCGGTGCGGTTGCGCGTCTCGTCGAGCGTTGCGCCAGCGGGTAATTCGAGCGCCAGCACAAAGCGCGAGGCGTCCTCGGGCGGAATGAACCCTTGCGGTAAAAGCGTGGCCGCCTTGATGGTCACGTAGAAAATCACGAAGCCGGCGAGCACGGTGAGATAGGCCGCTGAAAGCCGCAGGCGTGCGGGCTGCTTTGTGAGAGGCGAGATGAAGGGCAGCTTCACCTCGCGCACCGCCAGCGTGTGCCTCAGCGTGCCGAGGTAGCGGCGCATCAGCCAGCCTTCCTTCTGCTCGCCCGGCGGATGGGGCCGCATGAAATAAGCCGCCATCATCGGTGTCAGCAATCGCGCCACCAGCAACGAGAACAGAACTGCGACAGCCACAACAAGCCCGAACTGCTTGAAATATTGGCCCGGAATGCCGCCCATGAAGCTGACAGGCGCAAAGATCGCGACAATGGTGAGCGTGATGGCGATAACGGCAAGGCCGATTTCGTCAGCGGCTTCCATGGCGGCGCGATAGGGCGATTTGCCCATTCGGCTATGCCGAACAATGTTCTCGATCTCGACAATCGCATCATCGACCAGAATGCCGGTTACCAATGTGATGGCGAGCAGGCTGACCAGATTGAGCGAGAAGCCCATCGCATCGATGGCCCAGAAGGTCGGGATGATCGAGAGCGGCAAGGCAATCGCTGAAATCAGCGTGGCGCGCCAATCGCGCAGGAAGATGAACACCACCACGACGGCCAGCAGCGCGCCCTCGATCAGCGAGGTCATGGCCGAGGTGTAGTTGCCATAGGTGTAGCGAACCGAGTCATCGATGAGCTGATAGGTGATGGAAGCATCCTGTTGGCCCAGATCAGCCATGCGTTTCTCGATGCCCTTTTTCACCTCGTAATCGCTGGAGCCCTTGGCGCGGTAGATCGCAACCGAGACCACAGGCATGTCGCCATTGAGGCGCGCGAATGAGCGCGGCTCCTCGAAGGCATCACTCACCGCGCCAAGCTCCGAAAGCCGTACCTCGCGTGCGCCTGAGAGCACGATCTTGGTCTGGGAGAGTTCCTCGATGGTTTTTGCGCCTGCCAGGGTGCGGATGGTCTGCTCCTGCGGCCCAAGTTCGCCCCGCCCGCCGGCGAGGTCGACATTGGTGGCGCGCAATTGCCGGTTCACCTCCGAGGCCGTGATGCCAAGCGACATCAGACGGTCAGGATCGAGCGTGACACGGATTTCGCGTGCCACGCCGCCGATGCGCTCGACGCGGCCAACGCCCCTCACGCCCTGCAGGTTGCGTTTGACCACATCATCGACATGCCAGGAGAGCTGCTCCAGCGTCTTGGCGGGTGCCGCCACGGCATAGGTCAGGATTGACTGGCCCTCGACATCGATGCGGTTGATGATCGGCTCATCCACCGTGCGCGGCAGTTCGGCGCGCACCTTCGCCACCGCATCCTTGACGTCATTCAGGGCGCGGTCGGTGTTCACCTCCAGCCGGAACTCGACCACCGTGGTCGAGCTTCCATCGGTGAGGGTCGAGAGAATGTTCTTGATGCCGGTGACGCCCGATACCGCATCCTCGATGCGCTTGGCGACCTGAGTCTCCAGCTCGGCAGGGGCGGCGCCCGGCTGCGTGACCGTCACCGAGATCAGCGGCACATCGATGTTGGGGAAGCGCGTGACCGGCAGCTGCATGAAGCTGGTGAGGCCCATGAGACACAGCACCACGAACAGCACGACTGCCGGAATGGGTTTCCTGATCGAATAGGCCGAAACATTGATTGCCATGTGCCGGGCCCTGTCAGTTGGTCGTTGCTGGCGGAGCGACAGGGTTCACGAGAACCGGGCTGACCCTGTCACCATGGCGCAAAAAGCTGCCAGCGATCAGCACGATCTGTTCACCCGCTTGCAGCCCTTCGATGATTTCGACCTGGCCGTTCTGTCGCAGGCCGGTCTTGACGATGCGCGCTTCCACATGGCGGCCATCGCCTTGTGTGGCCTTGATCACCTGCACCTGTGTGCCTGTCTGGCCAAACTGCACGGCCGAGAGCGGCACCAGCACGCCTTGCGAGCGCGCCACTTCGATCTGGCCCCGTGCAAACGCACCTATCGTCAGGGCGGTCGAATCAGCCAGCGTGATGCGCACGCGGCCAAGGCGGGTGCTGCGCGAGACCTCCGATGAGACGAGCCGCACCTTGCCATCCACATCCTGGGCAAAACCTGCGGGGCGGATTTTCACGCTCTGACCCTGCCGGATGCGCGCGAGGGAGGCCTCGGCCACATCGGCCTCAAGCTCGATGGAGCCATTCTCGATCAGGCGAAACATCGGCTCGCCGGCTCCGCTGGCGATCGCGCCAACACGTGCCGAGCGACGGCTGATCAGGCCATCGACAGGGGCCTTGATTTCAGTGCGCGCCAGGCGGATTTCGAGATCGCGGCGATTGGCGCGGGTGAGCGCCAGATCGGCTTCGGCGAGCTTGAGCTGCTCCTTGGTGGAGGCGACGCGAGCCGCAGTCTGGCGGGCGGTGGATTCGCGCTGATCAAACGCCTCAGCTGACGCAATGCCCTCCGAGCGCAGCTGGCGTGTGCGGCTGAAGGAGTTGGCTGCGGCAACTTGCGCGGCTTCCGCCTCGGTGATGGCATTGCGGCTCTGGGCAATGGCCGCCTCGGCGCGGGCAAGCTGGGCAGAGTTCTGGGCCAGTGCGGCTTCCGTCGTGTCGCGCGAGAGGCGGGCGAGCACCTGTCCTGCTTTGACGCTTGTGCCTTCCTCGACAAGGATTTCCACAATCGCGAGGCCCTCGACCTGCGCTGCCAGCAGCACATCCTCGCGTGCCACAAGCGTGCCACCCACGATGATGGTTTCGGCAATCGCGCCGCGCATGGCGGCCGCCACAGAGACGGATGGTGCGACGACAGCCCCCTTGCCAGCGGCTGCCTTGTCGCCTGTCTGCGCATGGGCCGTTGTTGCACCAGCCGCGAGGCCTGCAATCAGGAGGGACGTGAGAATATTCATTGCGATTCCTGACCTGATGGCGAGGGTTGTGGTGCGAGCAGCATGGGCAGTTCGCCGGCAGCGCCGAGGCGAACAATGGCCGAGATACGCGCGACGAAGGGGGCCGGATCGAAATCCGGGAAGCGGGCGCGGTTCGACACCACACCATCGACCAGCACCATGATGAACTGCACAAGCGCCGCATAGTCGACGTCGGGTCTGGCGAGGCCGCGCGCCGCCAGCTGCTCCATGAAGCCGGTCAGACGGGCACGAATATCAGCATCAAAGGCGCGGCCTATCGCGGCGATGTGCGGATTGCGTGCGGATTCTGCCCAGATTTCTGCCACCAGAATGGCGCGCTCGCGGGGTTCATTGACGAGATGATGCCGGCCCAGCGCCTCGAAGGCTGCAAACGGATCGGGCGCATCGGCCATGGCCATGAAACCCTGCCCAATATCGGCGCGGTCCTTGGCGCAAAGCTGCGACACAACCTCATCCTTGCTGACAAAATAGCGATAGAGATTGCCGGCGCTCATGCCAGCCTCGCGGGCAATGTCATTCATCGTGGTGCGGTGAAAGCCGGTGCGCGCGAAACACCGCTCGGCTGCTGCAAGGATATGCGCAGCGCGCTCATCCATGCCTGCGCGGCGGGCTGGCACAGCATGATCAAGCGGCGGCAACTGGCCGGCGAGCCCGGCAGGCGATGATGAAGAAGGCATTGACCGGCCTCAAGACGTGGCAGAATCAATCTGCCACAAAAGAGAATGAACGTTCATTCTCATATCGTGGCCATGACTTGTGGTCAAGCGTGTCAGCGCGGCATCAGGTTTGGGCTGCTGGCGGGGCCAGCCACATATCGAGGAAGCGCCCCAGCCACGTGGCGACAGCCGCATCATGCTGGTACCAGCCATCGAGATGCGCCTCGCGCGGCTGTGCGCCCGGAAGATCGAGCCGATGGGCGCCCTTGATGGTCCAGCGGTGCATCATTGCGGGCGTCACTTCGGGGTGAAACTGAATGCCATAGGCATGCCCGCCGCAGCGGATTGCCTGCACCGGAAAATCCTCACCGCCCTGCGCCAGACAACACGCGCCTTCCGGCGTCTCGAATCCTTCGCGGTGCCATTGATAGACCATGCGGGGCCATGCAAAGCCGACCGCTGCAGCCAGGCCTTCACCCTCCAGTGTGGGATCAAGCGGGTAATAGCCGATTTCGGCACGGCCGTCGGGATGATAATCCACCCGCCCGCCCAGATGCCGGCACAGCATCTGGGCACCAAGGCAGATGCCAAGAAATGGCACATCCTGCTTCAGGCAGACGCCGATCCAGTCGGTTTCTGTCTTGATATAGTCATCATCATCATTGGCGCTCATCGGCCCGCCGAAGATCACCGCACCGGCATGGTCGGACATGGTTTGTGGCAAGGGATCATCGAAGCGCGGGCGACGGATGTCGAGCAGAATGCCGCGCTCGGTGAGAAACCGCCCGATGCGGCCCGGCGTCGAATTCTCCTGATGCAGCACGATCAGGATCGGTTTTTTGGGCGGATGGAAGGATGATCTGGTCATTGCTGCGGTTCAAAGAATTGCACGCAAAATTGTGCCAGCAAAGCATTGATCCGCCAAGCAGACTTTGTCTGCTCGGTGAACCATTCATGTCGATGGCTCTGGCAGGGTGATAACGGGGTGTGCATGCCCTCACTCGCCAAGCCTGCCTTGTGCATGCTAACGCGCATGCCGAAATGAACGACATCGCGCCCGCCCCAGCCAGCTTGCCAGCAAAGCCACACAAAATCGCTGCCCCCACCGCACGGGCGCTTTTTGTGCGGCTGTGGCATGAGCGCATCCGGCGCTACTGGCCGCGTATCTTCGCCATTCTGGCGCTTGTGATCGGAATTGCAGGGGCAACAAGCCTTTATCCGCTGCTGATCAAAGAGGCCTTTGATGTGCTCTCCAAGGCGCCCGGCAGCAGCCTGATCCGCCAGATCCTGCCACCCATGGCGGATTGGCTCTCCAACCTCACCTTTATCCGCTGGGGCGAGATCAATGTCGTGGCGCTGCTGGTGATCATCGTCACGGCCATCAAGGGCTTCTGCCTGCTGGCACAAACGATCATGACAAACGCCGTGGTGACCCGCATCGAGGCGGACATGCAGACCGCGCTCTATGCGCATCTGATCGATGCTGATCTGGCGCAATTGCAGCGCGAGAGCCCGGCAGCGATGACGCAGCGCTTCACCACCGATTTCGCCTTCATCAAGGAGGCGCTGACGCGGCTGGTGAACATCGCCATCCGCGATGTCGTGACCGCGATTGCGCTGGTCGGCGCGATGCTATGGATCGACTGGCAGCTGACGCTGATCTGCGCTCTCATCGCGCCCTTCATCGCCGGACCGATCGGCAAGATCGGGCGGAAACTCCGCCGTGTCGCCACCTCGCAGGTGGAGCAGACGGCTGCGATGGCGGCGATTGTCACCGAGAGCCTCTCAGGCGCGCGCACCGCCAAGACAGACCGGCTGGAGCCATATCTCAAGACCCGCGTCGCCGAAGCCTTCAATGGCGTGCGCGTGCTCAAGATGAAGGCCGCCAATGCGCGCGGGCGGCTTGACCCGCTGCTGGAGATTGGCGGCGGCCTTGCCATTGCCGGTGTGCTGGTTGTGATCGGCGCGCGCGTGGGGTCAGGCGCAACGACGGTGGGGGATTTCACCGGCTATGTCTCGGCGCTTTTGCTGGCTGCACAGCCGCTGCGCTCGCTCGGCAATCTCAACGCCATCTTGCAAGAGGCCAGCGCCGCACTGCAGCGCTATTATGCGACGCTCGATGAGCTGCCATCAATCCGCGAAAAGCCAGATGCAAAGGCGCTGGTGGTCAAGGCTGGCGAGGTGGCGTTCAAGGACGTGCGCTTCCGCTATCGCGAGGAGGCGCGGGCGCTGGAAGGCATCGATCTTGTCTGCAAGGCTGGCCAGATGACGGCGCTGGTCGGGCGCTCGGGCTCAGGCAAATCGACGCTGCTGGCCTTGCCGCCCCGGCTCTATGATGTCAGCGAAGGTGCGGTGAGCATCGACGGGCAGGATGTGCGCGATGTCACGCTCACCTCGCTGCGCGCCCATGTCGCGGTTGTCTCGCAGGATGTGGTGCTGTTCGACGACACCGTGCGCGCCAACATCGCCTTTGGCCGCCCGGAGGCGAGCGAGGCCGAGATCGTCGCGGCGGCCACGGCTGCCGCCGCGCATGGGTTCATCAGCGCCCTGCCACAGGACTACGACACGCGCGTCGGGGATCGTGGCAACCAGCTCTCGGGAGGCGAGCGCCAGCGCATCGCGCTTGCCCGCGCCATTTTGAAAGATGCCCCGATCCTGCTGCTGGATGAGGCGACCAGCGCGCTTGATGCCGAGTCCGAGCGGCTGGTGCAGGACGCGTTGGCGCGGCTGATGAAGGGCCGCACGACATTGGTGATTGCGCATCGCCTCTCCACCGTGCGCGAGGCCGATCTCATTGTGGTGATGGAAGAGGGGCGCATTCTTGAGACCGGCACGCATGAGGCGTTGATCGCCCATGATGGCGCGTATGCCAGGCTTCATCGGTTGCAGCTGAGCGAGACTTGAACCGTCAGCTAATATCAGCAATTTTCTGATAATTGACGCAAGTCTTTGTTTGCCGTTTAACAATCTGGCAGATGACGCAACGCTTGGTTGTGGATATGTGAGTTTGCATTCATGCTGACCACCTGTCGCACACCGTGAGACCTGCCCGCCATGATCCCCATCCGCCCCCGCCGCAGTGTGCTTTACATGCCAGGCTCCAATGCACGCGCATTGGAAAAAGCGCGTGACATCGCGGCAGATGCCCTGATTCTTGATCTTGAGGATGCTGTTGCGCCGGACATGAAGGCGCTGGCGCGGACACAGGTGTGTGAAGCGGTGCGGCAGGGTGGCTATGGCCGCAGAGAGCTTGTCATTCGTGTCAACGCGCCGGGAACGCCCTGGTATGATGATGACATGGAAGCGGCGATTGCGGCCAGGCCGGACGCCATACTCATCCCCAAGGTTTCCGATGCCGAGACAGTGACCGCCATTGGCCGGCGGATGACCGTGGCGCAGGCAGAGCCCTCCATCCGCATCTGGTCGATGATCGAGACGCCGCTGGCGATCCTCTCCATTGCCTCAATTGCCGCAGCTGCCCGCGCGCCCTCAACGCGGTTGTCCTGCTTTGTGCTGGGGCTGAACGATCTTGCCAAGGAAACGCGCGCCCGTTTCGTGCCGGGCCGTGCACCCATGCTGCCATGGATGGCGCTGGCGTTGGCCGCGGCGCGCGCCCACGGCCTCGACATCATCGATGGCGTCTACAATGATTTGCAGGATGAGGCGGGCTTTGTGGCGGAGTGCGCGCAGGCGCGGGATATGGGCTTTGATGGCAAGACGCTGATCCATCCGGCGCAGGTTGCCGGTGCCAACATGGCATTCGCGCCTTCGCAGAAGGATGTTGCCGAAGCGCAAGCCATCATTGCGGCTTTTGCCTTGCCCGAAAATGCCGGCAAAGGGGCCATTCAACTGAATGGCCGCATGGTGGAGCTGCTGCATGCCGAAATGGCGGCGCGGGTTGTGGCGCTTGCCGAGGCGATCAGCACATAGCCGCGATTGTGGGTTCAACCCTTGGCCTTGGCGCGGGCAATGGCCTCATTGATCAGGCGCTTGGCATGGGTTGAATCGCCCCAGCCCTTGCACTTCACCCATTTGCCGGGCTCCAGATCCTTGTAGTGCTCGAAGAAGTGCTTGATCTGATCGAGCGTGATCGATGGCAGATCCGTGTAATTATGGGTGTTCTCGTAGCGCTTGGTGAGCTTGGGCGCTGGAACTGCGATGATCTTCTCATCGCCGCCGGCCTCGTCCTCCATCAGCAGCACGCCGATGGGCCGCACAGCGATGATCGCGCCGGGAATGATCGGCCGGGTGTTGGCGACCAGCACATCGCACGGGTCGCCATCCTCCGAGAGTGTGTGCGGGATGAAGCCATAATTCCCCGGATAGCGCATCGGGGTGTAGAGAAACCGATCGACCACAAGCGTGCCGGCAGCCTTGTCCATCTCGTATTTGACGGGCTCGCCACCAATCGCGACCTCGATGATGACATTGACCTCATCAGGCGGGTTCTTGCCGATGGTGATGGCGTCGAGGCGCATGGGATGATCCGGATTTTCAGGTTACGTTGATCGGTGTTCTGATCGTGGCTCTAGAGCATGCTTGCGCAAAGGGGAAACCGGTTTTTCGCGCAGGCACATTTTCGCGCGGGTTTGTTCGCGCAGGCATGCGCCATCAGCTCGTAGCCGCCGTGTTCGCATTTCCCTGCGAATGACGGCAGCAGCTCATGCGCGCAGGGCTGTGCGCATCGGCTTGTCCGCAGCAGCTGTGGCGGATGGCAGGCGATAGAGGCCCCGGTTGGCGCGGTCTGCCAACAGGGCCTCGCTGACACCCAGCGCGGTCTCGGCAGCACCCAGCACCACCACGCCCCAGGGCTGAAGCCGGCCGGAGAGTGCGCTGATGACCTTCGCCTTTGTCGGCATGTCGAAGTAAATCATGACATTGCGGCAGAAGATGACATCGAACATGCCAAACCGCGACGGATCATCCAGCAGGTTGAAGGTCTGGAATTTGACTGCGCCCTTGAGCTTGTCCGTCACGCGCCACTGGTCGCCATTTTGCGTGAAGTACTTGATCAGCATCTGCACGGGCAGACCGCGCTGGATTTCGAACTGGCTGTAGGAGCCCGCCTTCGCCTTTTCGACCACCTCCTGCGAGATGTCAGTGCCGAGAATCTCAAATCTGCGTCCGCCCAGTTGAGGCGCCATCTCATCCAGGATCATTGCCAGCGAGTAGGCCTCCTGCCCGGTCGAGCAGGCGGCTGACCAGATGCGGATCGGCTGGCTGCTGTTACGGATAGCCATCAGCTCCGGCAGCACCACATTCTTGAACAGATCGAAGGGGGTGCGATCACGGAAGAACAGGGTTTCATTGGTGGTCATCGCCTCGATGACATGCATGGCCAGGGTTTCATCGCGCCCTGCGCGCAAACGGCGAACCACCTCATCAATGCCGGCAATGCTCTCGCGCCGGCACAGGATAGAGAGGCGGCTTTCGACAAGGTAACGTTTCTCGGCGGTGAGGGCGAGGCCCGAGCGGCGATGCAGCAGCTCACGCAGGAAATCGAAATCAGAATTGGAAATCGGCGTGCTCATGATGCGCGCTCCGTCTTGCGGCTGGCGGCCATCAGCATGCCGCTGGCAATCAGCTCGCGAATGGCAGGGCCGATGTCGGTCAGCGGCATCACAAGGCTGGCAAGACCCGCCTTGGTCACCGCGCCCGGCATGCCCCAGACCACACTCGATTCCTCATCCTGCGCGATCACGGCGACACCCGCCTGACGCAGGAGTTTTGCACCATCGCAGCCATCGGAGCCCATGCCGGTGAGCACCATGGCGAGTGCGGCGTTGCCAAGTTCTCGCGCGGCATCAGCGAACAGGACATCCACCGATGGCCGGCAGAACTTGACCGGTGGTCCATCGGAGATGCGCACGATCGGATGTCCGTTCTCGCGGGCGATGCCCATGTGACGCCCGCCTTGCGCGATATAGATTGCTCCGGGCTGAAGCCTCTCGCCATCGCCGGGCTCGCGCACAGGCATGTTGATCTGGGCCTGCATCTGCTCCGCGAAGGATGCGGTGAACATGGGCGGCATATGCTGGACAATCAGTGTCGTGACATGCGGCAGGATCGTTTTCATGTCTGACAGAACCTGCGCCACCGCGCGCGGGCCACCAGTGGAAGCGCCGATGACAAGGTATCGCGGCAGCTGCGCCACATGGCCGGCGAGGCTCTGAGAGGGGCGCAGTTCGCGCGCCGAAACCGCCTGCGGGGTGGGCTTTGCAGGCACCTGCACCGAAGGCCGCAATGCCGTGACATGCGCGCCAGCCAGGCCGGCGATCTTGGCGATGAACTCTTCGCGAAAGCTGGTTGAAAGAGTCAGGTCGCGGTTGGAATCGGGTTTGGGCAGAACCTCTGCTGCACCCAGCGCCAGACAGCGCATCGAGAGCTTGGCGTTCCGCTTGGTCAGTGTTGAGGCAATGAGAATGGCCGAATCTGGTGAGGCCTTGATCAGCTCGGGCAGGGCGGTCATGCCGTCCATCACCGGCATTTCAAGATCCAGCACGATGACATGCGGCTTGTGCTTGCGCGCAGCCGCAATCGCGGACTGGCCATCCGCGCAGGTCGGCAACACCTCGAAGCGGCCATCAGCCTCCATCCATCGCCCGAAGAGACCCCTGACGACAACGGCATCATCGACAATCAGGACACGAGGACGCCGCGCCTCGCTTCTGGCCGTCTCATGCCTGGTCAAGCCATGTCGGGCTTGTGCCAGGCGCGCGGATGGGGGCGTCGCTGCGTTCATGTTTTGCTCGTACTCGTTCAGGCGCACCGGCGGTTGCCGGCTTGTGGTGGTCCGCCCCACGGAACCACCGGAAGATCAGGCAAAGAGGTTGGACAACAGGTCAACCAAGGCCGATTTGCTGGAATTTCGAGGTGACGATGTCCCGGTCAAATGGCTTCATGATGTATTCGTCCGCGCCTGCGTGCATGGCGCGCGCAATGTGCGCGAGATCATTTTCGGTGGTGCAGAACACCACTTTTGGCCCCTTGCCGTTTGGCATGGCGCGCAGCGCCTTGAGGAACTCGTAGCCATCCATCACCGGCATGTTCCAATCCAGAAGGATAGCATCCGGCATCCGGCTACG
>JBOFIL010000446.1:0-1416 GCA_051650165.1 Allobosea sp. | reverse complement strand
CCAAAAATCGATCCAAAACCAGCGATGCCCGTTGCAGCGCCAGTCGCAGCTGCGGCTGCAGCGACCGCGCTGCCTGCCGCGCTGGATTTTGATCTGGAGGCGGCCTTGGCGCAGGCGCTCGATGCAACACCCGCCGTCGCCCCGGCCGTGCTGCCTCAGCCCGCCAAAGAAGTGGCAGCTTCGCTTAAGCCTGCCGCTGTGACGCCTGAAATAATCAAGCCCGAACCCGCGCCAGCATCGGGCGAGCCTGATCCCTTCTCGCTCACCTCGATCGAGGCGGAGTTCGCGCGCCTGCTTGGCCGCGCGCCGGATCAGGATCAACCAACAGGGCAGACCGCGCCGCTCGATCCACCGCGCAAGGCCTAGATCATAGAGGCCAGGCCAAAAAAGCCGGGCCGAAAGGCCGAACACGGCACAGCCGCTACGCGATAGGCTATGCTGCCGCTCTGGAACTGAGTCGGGCAGCAAGACTTGATGGCGCGAATGCGGGCGGCAAACGCCAATACACATTTCAGGACATTGCATCGCGGCCCTGTCAGGCTGGCCGGGCGAGCTATGGCTGTTGCATTGGCGCTGATAGCCATGGCCAGCCCTGCCCTGCCGCAATCCCTCACGCTCGATTTTGGCCAGGGTGGCGGGGTGAGCGAGCGCGCCTTGCAGCTGATCGCCATGATCACGCTGCTCTCCCTCGCGCCCTCGATCCTGATCATGGTGACATCTTTCACGCGCATCGTGGTGGTCTTGTCGCTGCTGCGCTCGGCGCTGGGCACCCAGACCGCGCCGCCCAACGCGGTGATGGTGGGTCTCGCCATCTTCCTCACCAGCTTCATCATGGCGCCGACGCTGCGCGAGGCCTACACCAACGGCATTCAGCCCTACACGGCAGGGCAAATCCAGCCGCCAGAGGCGTTTGAGCGCACCTCAGCCCCGTTCAAGCAGTTCATGCTCAAGCATGTGCGCGAGAAGGATCTGATGCTGTTCATGGACATGTCAAAGGATGCGCGGCCCGAGCGCATCGAGGATGTGCCGCTTCAGGTGCTGATCCCGGCCTTCATGATCTCGGAATTGCGCCGCGCCTTTGAGATCGGCTTCCTTTTGTTCGTGCCATTCCTCATCATCGATCTGGTGGTGGCCTCGATCCTGATGTCAGTCGGCATGATGATGCTGCCGCCCGTGGTGGTGGCGCTGCCGTTCAAGCTGATCTTCTTCGTGCTCGTCGATGGCTGGGGCTTGGTAGCAGGAAGCCTTGTGAAGAGTTACGGCGTCTAGCCAGGCCTGTTGCCGCCAGCCTGAGCCTGCGGCGTGGCGGGTGCGGCAGGTGAAACATTAGCCGGCGCAGCAGGAGTGCCGGCTGGAGCAGCAGGTGTTGCGGGTTGTCCTGTCTGAGGCTTGCGCGCTGTCGTGGAAAAACCGGGA
>JBOFIL010000445.1:0-1405 GCA_051650165.1 Allobosea sp. | reverse complement strand
AATCACCGGCGTCGTGGTGTCAGAGCGGGCATGAAAGCTGGTGACCACGGCACGGATCACCACAATCGCCGGCAGGCCAATGGCATAGGCCGCGAGCACGCGGCCTGAGGCCTCTGCTGCTGCCTGATCGAACGCACCGCGCCCGAACAACGCGCCCACTGCGATGTCCGGGATTGCGAGACACACCGCCACCGCTGGCCCAGCCAACAGTAGTGCCAGGCCGAGCGTGCGGTTCTGGGTTCGCGCGGCGGCCAGCTCATCGCCTCGCGCCAGCGCACGGCTCATGGTGGGGAGCAACACCGTCCCGGCGGCGATGGCTATGACGCCGATGGGCAGCTGATAGAGCCGCTCGGCATAATAGAGCGCGGCATAGGAGCCCTGAGGCAGCAAGGACGCGATGATGGTGTCGGCGAACAGCGCGATCTGCACACCCGCAGAGCCGATCACCGCCGGGCCAAGCGCCTTGAGGAAGGCTTTCATCTCCGGGTCGATGCGCGGCCTTGCCAATGCTGCCGCCACACCCGCGCGCCGCGCGGCGATGATGAGCAAGAGCAACTCCAGAATGCCTGCCGCCAGCACGCCCCAGGCGGCGGCATGGGCGGCGCTCGGGAACAGGAAAGCGATGCCCAGCGCGGCGACAATCGAGATGTTGAGCAGGATGGGCGCGGCGGCGGCGGCGGCGAATTTATCGACAGCGTTGAGATTGCCGGCGAGCAATGTCACCAGCGTGATGCAGGCCAGATAGGGGAAGGTGATGCGCGCCAGCGCCACCGCCAGATCAAACCGCACCGGATCGCCTACAAAGCCGGGTGCGATCAGGCCGACCAGCTTGGGCATGAGGGGCAGCGCGATGGCCAGCAGCACGAGCTGCACAATCAGCAGCAGCGTGAAGACGCGATTGGAAAACAGCGCGGATTTGGCCTCGCCCGCTTGCTCACGCAGACGTGCATAGACCGGCACATAGGCCTGATTGAACGCGCCCTCGCCGAAGATGGCGCGGAAATGATTGGGCAGTTTCAGCGCGACGATGAACACATCCATCAGCGCGCTTGCGCCCAGAATGGCGGCCAGCACCAGATCACGCGCAAAGCCAGTGAGCCGCGAGAGCAGCGTGAACCCGCCTACGGAGAGTAGCTTACGCAACACGGGCTAGTTCGCCCTGTGGCCGGGCGGCAGGAAGGCGCGGGCCTCGGCATCCATGGGAATGGGCGCGGCGCCAATATGCTCGCCGACAATATAGAGCGGGCGGCGCTTCACCTCGGCAAAGATGCGCCCGACATATTCGCCGATCAGCCCCAGCGAAATCATCTGGATGCCGGAGAAGAACATGATCGAGACGATCAGCGAGGGGAAGCCCGGCAGATCCGTGCCGAACAGCAGCGTGCGCACTGCAAAATAGATCGCA
>JBOFIL010000444.1:0-5374 GCA_051650165.1 Allobosea sp. | reverse complement strand
TAAAGCGCCAGATTGCACGCTTTGGCGAAATCACGGGCGCAACGCAAAAGGCGCAGGCACGCATTGGTGAGATCGAAACGGCTCTGGTGGAGCTGCGAAAAGCCGCAGGTGCTCAGCGCCTGCGCGTGTTGCCCTATGCCAGGCGCGGCTGGGTGTCAGGCGGGGATAGCCTGATGGGAGATCTGCTGCGCGAGGCCGGGCTTTCCAATGCAGCGCAGGAGATTGGCCTCAAGGCCGGTGGTTTCGTGCGGCTGGAACAGCTTGTGGCGCTCAAGCCTGATGCGCTGATGATGTCGCGTGATGATGGTGCCGCCGAGGACCAGGGCAAGGCCATGCTGCTGCACCCGAGCATTGCCGCGCTGTATCCGCCGGAGCGTCGACTGTTCATCTCGGAGCGCCTCACCAATTGCGGCGGGCCGGCGCTGGTGGGGGCCATCCGTGAGCTGACACGCGAGGTCGCGAGGCTGGCCGGGTTGCCAAACCGCTAGGCGCAGCGCGATCGCGCGATGGCAAGAATGGCCTCGACATCGAGATGCGCCTCGCAATGATCGGCCAGCGCGTCCAGCGTTGCCTCAACGGTGGCATTATATGCAAGGCGGCTCTCTCGCCCAAAGCGCGCAAGGAATTGCTGGCGGAAGCCATCGGCGGCAAACAGGCCATGCACATAGGTGCCGCTGATGCGCCCATCCGCGCTTGATGCGCCGTCAAACCGGTCTGCAATATCGAGCAATGGTCTTGCACAATCCGGCCCTGTGCTGCGCCCCAGATGGATTTCATAGCCTGAGATCATTTCGCCGCTACCGATATGTCTGGCTGTCACAGGCCGCGTGATCTTGTCGCCTGTCAGCACGGTCTCGATGTCGAGCAACCCAAGCCCGGCCATGCTGCCAGCTGGTCCTTCAATGCCGTCCGGGTCAGCAATCATGCGCCCCAGCATCTGGTAGCCGCCACACAGGCCAAGCACATGGCCACCGCGGCGGATATGTGCCGCGATGTCGATGTCCCAGCCCTGCGCACGCAGGAACGACAAATCCGCCATGGTCGCCTTGGAGCCGGGAATGATGATGAGATTGGCATCGCCGGGCAGCGCCTCGCCGGGCGGCACGAAGCAGACCTCGACATCAGGCTCTTGCGTCAGCGGATCGAGATCATCGAAATTCGCGATGCGCGCCAGCATCGGAACGGCAATTTTCAGCCGCCCGCTCCCCGAACCGCGCGCCACCAGATCGAGCGCATCTTCAGCTGGCAGGCGATGTGCGTCATTGAACCACGGCACGACGCCGAGCGAGGGCCAGCCAGTGCGTGCCACGATCTCGCGAAGCCCGTCATCAAACAGGCGGATCTCGCCACGAAACCTGTTGACGATGATGGCGCGGATCAACGCGCGCTCATCGGGCTCCAGCACGGAATGCGTGCCGACGAGGCTGGCAATGACGCCGCCGCGATCAATGTCACCGATCAGCGCAACGGGGACTTTGGCGGCGAGCGCAAAGCCCATATTGGCGATGTCGCCCTGGCGCAGATTGATCTCGGCCGGGCTGCCGGCGCCCTCAACGAGGATGATGTCGGCCTCGCTCTCGAGATGGGCAAAGCTCTCCAGCACGTAGCGCATGAGGCTGGCGCGTCTCTTGCCGAAATCTCGCGCCTGCAACGCGCCAAAGCGTTTGCCCTGCACGATGATTTGCGCGCCCTTGTCGCTTTCCGGCTTGAGCAACACCGGATTCATGTGAACTGAGGGCGCGACGCGCGCGGCCATGGCTTGCAGCGCCTGCGCCCGGCCAATCTCGCCGCCACACTCGCACACAGCGGCATTGTTCGACATGTTCTGCGGCTTGAATGGCAGCACCTTCAGCCCACGCCGCTTGAGCGCCCGGCAGAGCCCCGCCACAAGCGTTGACTTGCCGACATTCGAGCCGGTGCCCTGAAACATGATGGCGGGAGTGGTCATGAGAAGGCTCTACCAGCCGCCAGCCTCATCGGCCACAGCCTGTTGCAAGCAATCCATCACGCGCAAATCTACGCCTTAAGCATGAGGGGGCTTGCCAAATGCCCCGCTTGCACGAATTGTGCAGTGCTGGCGCATCCTGCGCGGCCACAAACGAGATATTCCAAAATCAAGACCGCATGCAGGGCCCTGCAACAAGCGGCAGTCAAAACCCCAGGGAGAAGCACCATGACAGACAACACACAGAAGACGCCGGCCAGCCGCCGCAAATTCCTGAAAGGCGCCGCCATTGCCGGCGCGGCCACGATCGCGATGCCGCAGGTCAGCCGCGCGCAGACCATCACCTGGAAATTCCAGTCGACCTGGCCGACCAAGGACATCTTCCATGAATTCGCGAGCGATTTCGCCAAGCGCGTTAACGAGATGGGCGGCAACCGCCTGAAGCTTGACGTGCTGGCCGCGGGCGCAGTCGTTCCGGCCTTCCAGATGCAGGATGCGGTGAATGCCGGCATTCTCGATGGTGGACACGGCGTGTGCGCCTACTGGTATGGCAAGAACAAGGCCTTTTCGCTGTTCGGCACCCCGCCGGCGCTGGGCTGGGATGCCAATGGCTTCCTCGGCTGGATGAACTATGGCGGCGGCTACGAGCTCTACAACGAGTTGGTGGGTTCCGTGCTGAAGCTCAACCTTGTCGGTTTCCTCACCGGGCCGATGCCCTGCCAGCCGCTTGGCTGGTTCAAGAAGCCGATCACGACAGCAGATGATTTCAAGGGCCTGAAGTATCGCACCGTCGGCCTGGCCGCCGATCTGATGCGCGAAATGGGCGCGGCGGTGACCATTCTGGCGGGCGGCGAAATCGTTCCGGCGCTTGAGCGCGGCGTCATTGACGGGGCCGAATTCAACAACCCGTCCTCGGATTCGTTGCTTGGCTTCCCGGATGTTTCCAAGACCTACATGATGCGCTCCTTCC
The DNA here is from genome assembly GCA_051650165.1 of Allobosea sp. Lineage (GTDB taxonomy): Bacteria > Pseudomonadota > Alphaproteobacteria > Rhizobiales > Beijerinckiaceae > Allobosea. The sequence continues at coordinate 2,459 of JBOFIL010000444.1, read as the reverse complement.
ATCAGGATGCCGAGAGCTTCGAGGTCATCTTCAACAAGGGCAAGTTCGACGCCCTGCCGGCGGAACTCAAGGCCGTGATCAAGTACGCGGCGGAATCAGCCTCCTCCGACATGCTGTGGAAGGCGCTGGATCGCTATTCCAAGGATATGGAAGGCCTCAAGGCCAAGGGCGTCAACATCATCCCGACGCCAGAGGTTGTGCTTCAGGCGCAGCTGGACGCCTGGAACAAGGTGATCGAGAAGCTGGGCGCGGAAAACCCCTTCTTCAAGAAGGTGGTGGAGAGCCAGCTTGCCTGGGCCAGGCGCACACTCGCCTATGAGCGCGCCAACACGCCGAACCGGCAGATGGCCAGCAAGCACTTCCTCAACCTCTGAACGAAACCGGCCGAGGTGGCGGGCTGAATGGTCCGCCACCTTTTCATGTCCGAGGTTCTTGCTTTCGGATGTTGCCTGCGCAATGCAGGATGACTGCCTTCAAGGGCGGCAAAAGCCGGCATGCTCCTGATCAATCAGGCGCGGATAACAGGCTTAAGTGAAATCAGGGCGGGGGAACCATGTCATCACCAGAGCTCAACTGGATCATCACGATCCTCGCGGTCAGCACGTTCGTGTATCTTGGCGCCATATTGGTGTGGAAGCGAGAGAACCTGTCTCTCGACACGCTGCTGCACGGCATTGACGAGGTCTCGACCTGGATCGGCAAGACCGGGGCATGGGCCATCCTCGCGCTGACGCTTGCCATGAGCTACGAGGTGTTTGCCCGCTACCTGTTGCAGGCCCCCACCGAATGGGCCTTTGACGTCTCCTATATTCTCTACGGTGTGCTGTTCATGATGGCCGGGCCCTATGCGCTCGCCCGCAATGGCCATGTGCGCGGCGATTTTCTCTATCGCGAATGGCCTGTGCGGCGGCAGGCGGGGCTCGATCTCGTGCTCTATTTCCTGTTCTTCTTCCCAGGCATCATTGCGCTGGCATGGGCTGGCTACAAGTTTGCGGCTTTCTCCTGGGTGATCAAGGAGCACTCCTCCAATTCTCCCAACGGGCCGCCGCTCTATCATTACAAATCGCTGATCCCGATCATAGGCGGCTTCATGATCCTGCAGGGCCTCGCCGAAGTGGCGCGCTGCATTGTCTGCCTCAAGACCGGCGAATGGCCCTCGCGTCTGCATGATGTCGAGGAAACCGAGAAACTCATCCTCGAGCAGGCTGAAGCCGCATCGAAAGGGCAGAACTGATGTTTGGCATTGGCAATCCCGAACTCGGCGTGCTGATGCTCGCCCTGTTCGTCGTCTTCATCATGCTCGGCTTCCCCATCGCTTTCACGCTGATGGCGCTGGGTGTCGCCTTCGGGTACTCGGCCATGGGCGACACGGTGTTCGCGCTGGTGGTGCAGCGCGCCTATTCCGTGATGGCAAACGACGTGCTCGTCTCCATCCCGCTCTTCGTGTTCATGGGCTACATCATCGAGCGAGCGAATATTCTCGATCGATTATTCCAGTCGATCCAGCTCGCGATTGGCTGGATGCCAGGCTCCATCGCGATAGCGACGCTCGCCACTTGCGCGATCTTCGCGACCGCTACCGGCATTGTGGGTGCGGTGGTGACGCTGATGGGCTTGCTTGCCTTCCCCGCCATGTTGCGCGCCGGCTATGATACCAAGCTCTCAGCCGGCGTCGTCTGCGCGGGCGGTTGCCTCGGCATCCTCATCCCGCCTTCCGTGATGCTCATCCTGTATGGCGCGACGGCGGGTGTTTCCGTGCCAAAGCTCTATGCCGGCGCGCTGTTTCCCGGCCTGCTGCTGGCGGGCCTCTATATGCTCTACGTGCTCATCCGCTGCACGCTCAATCCGGCGCTGGCGCCGCGCCTGCCGGTCGAGCAGCGCGTGCCGCTCGGCTTTGATTTCAAGGCCGATAAGGGCTTTCTGGTCAAGTATCTGATCATGGCCGTGCTGGCCTATCCGGTGATCCATGTCGGCGTTCTGGGCCTTGAATGGTTCCTCAACGCATTCCGGGCGGTTTTCACACCAACCGGCATCCGGGTGCGCCCGATTGATTATAACGTGCCCCCGGCCATGCTGTGGGTGACGATTGCTGGCGCGCTCTCTGGCCTTGTCATGCTGCTTGCGCTTGGCAAGACCGTTTTCTGGGCATTGGCGACCAGCTTCTTCCCGCTGACATTGCTGATCCTCTCGGTGTTGGGCGCGATCTTCTTCGGCATCGCCACGCCAACCGAAGCCGCCGCCATCGGCTCGCTTGGCTCGCTGTTGCTCGCCGCAGCTTACCGTGCGCTCAGCTTCCAGAAGGTGAAGGACAGCGTGTTCCTCACCGCGCGCACATCGGCGATGGTATGCTGGCTCTTCGTCGGCTCATTCATTTTCTCGTCGATCTTTGCCTATTTGGGCGGCCATGAGCCAATCAAGACATTCATGGCCTGGCTGAACCCCTCGCCATTGATGTTCAT
>JBOFIL010000443.1:0-1133 GCA_051650165.1 Allobosea sp. | reverse complement strand
ATCGAGGCTGGCCTGTGGCGCAGCTTGTGGGGCTGCTTCCGCAAGGCGCTGCGGCAATGAGGCGAGCGCAGTGGCGCCGCGCGTATGGAGCCCGTGATTGGGTGCGCTTGCGCCCGTGGGTCGTGTCGTCGGTGCCTTGCGCGGGCGCGGCTGTGCCACGCTCTGAGGGCGCGCGCGGCCTGAGAGGCCAAGGCGGTGCACTTTGCCGATCACGGCATTGCGTGTGATGCTGCCGATTTCGCCTGCAATCTGGCTGGCGCTCAGACCGTCATTCCAGAGCTTCTTGAGCAGCTCGACCCGCTCATCAGTCCATGTTGCCACATCGCTCATTGGTCGCTCACCCGCTTTTCCGTCGTTGCCACAAAGGGCGGTCTTGGCTGTCAAATCACATTTGGCGTGAGCCCTGTTGCGAATCCACCCGCACTGGCAGCAGCACGAAATTGCCACACCAGCTTCAGGGCTTCTTCTTGAGAGAAGGCCGCCACACGAAATGTCGTATCTGACACTCAGGACACTACAAGATACCGTGACTCAGCCGCAAGAGTCCGGTTCGCCTGCGGGAGCTTTCGCAGCCCTTATCCCCAGACAGTTTATCTGGTGGTGCGCTTGCCAAATAAAAGAGTCCAAAACAGGGCTGCCTGAAATGGACCACTGCAAGTGAAGGCGGACGACCCAGCACAGGATCCGCACATCTGTTGCCATTCGGAGCATGGTGCATTCATTGACATTGCGGCCACGCAGCGGCATAGATTTCAGCGCATCGCCGCCGGTTCTGGCGGCATTTTGATTTGTGGCGGCGGGGCGTAGCCGGCGCAGGTTTTCGCAGGAAGTCATAGACTTATGACAGGGCAGTCTATCAGGCAGTATGTTTTGCAGCGACGATGACCTCAGGTCGTCGGCTCGTGCCCCCTCGGGCATTGCGCCGGCCTTCGCTGCTTTCCGCACGCATCCTGTCTCGCGCATCCTGTCTCACTTGCATTCCTGAGGGTTTATCCATGGCTAGCTCTGCCTCCGCCGTTACCGCCATCACTTCCTCTATCCTGCCGACCTATGCCCGTGCCGATGTTTCCTTCGAGCGTGGCGAAGGCGCTTGGCTGATCGCAAGCAATGGCGAGCGCTATCTCGACTTTGGC
>JBOFIL010000442.1:0-2865 GCA_051650165.1 Allobosea sp. | reverse complement strand
TGGACCCGACGGCTGATGCCGCTGCGCTACTGCGACGCATTGGCTTCGGCACGCTGACGCTTGCCTTGCCGGTGGCCGCGCTGGTCTCACGCCGCGCTGGCGTGGTGCTGGCCCCCTTGGGCGTCGCGCTCATCATTGCGGCCATGGTCATCGACAACCCCAGCGGCTTCATGCGCAATCTGCGTGATGCCATGTTCAGCCGGGCCGGGCTGCTGCTGGTGGGGCTTACAGGCTGGGTCATTCTCGCCGCCACCTGGAGTCCCTGGAAAGCCGATGCTGTCGAGAAGGCACTCAACATCGGCTTTGCCGTCGCGCTTGGCATCGCAGGGGCTGCTGCCTTGCCATCGCGGATGCGCGCCTCCAACCTCAACCTGATTGCGCTTGGTGTCGGCACTGCATGCTTGCTGGCTGTCGTGCTTGGCCTGACCGAGTTCATGGGGCGCGCTGCAAGCGATGCTGATGGCGGGGCCATTGCGCGCGGGCTTGCGCTTGTATCAGTCATGGCATGGCCGGCGCTTGCCTGGCTGCTTTCGCGCGGCCGCAGCTATGCCGCGATAGCTCTGGCGCTGCTTGTCATCCTCGTGGCGCTCATGCGCTTTGGACAGGGCGGCGCGGTGACCATCATTGTTGGCATCGTGGCCTTTGGGCTCGTGAGCTGGAACAGGCGGCTCGGCGCGCGTCTGCTCGGCGGGGTGTCAGCAGGGCTGATGTTGCTTGCGCCGCTTTTGCCCTTCGTGCTCTCGCTGTTCTCCAGCCTGTTCAGTGCCAATTGGGCGCGCGGGATTGAGGTGGCTGGCGATGTCGTGCGTTATCAGCCTGTGAAGCTCATCACGGGGCATGGGCTGGACAGCGTGTTGCGCGGCAAGCTGGCAGGCGTTCTGCCAACGGATGCGCCGACCACCATCCTGTTCGAGACATGGTATGAGCTGGGGCTGGTGGGCGCAGTTGCCGCTGCACTCTGCCTGTGGTTCGCGATCCGCGCCGCCGCGCGTATGACCGGCCCGCTCGCCGCCGGAGGTGTCGCGGCTTACGTCACGGCCTTTGCGCTAGCCGTCATGGGCCAAGCCACGCTGCAATTCTGGTGGCTGGTGATGCTCTCAGCCGTGGCGATCATGTTCACCGCCATTGCGCGCGGACAGGTGCGCACGGAGCGCCCTATCGCGCCAGCCTGGTTTGGCAAAGCCAAAGAGCAATAGCCTCAGGCTTTCCTTCCCTCTTCCACCGCATGACACGCCACGCCATTGAGTGGCAGCGGCGCTTCAGCGCGGCAACGCTCGAAAGCCAGCGGGCAGCGCGGATGAAAGGTGCATCCTGATGGTGGGTTGATCGGGTTGGGGATTTCCCCCGCCACCGGAATGCGCGCCCGCCCACTCATGGCCAGATCCGGCACGGCATCGAGCAACATCCGCGTGTAGGGGTGGCGCGGCGCAGAAAACAGCTGCTTGCCATCGCTGACCTCCACCAGCCGACCGAGATACATCACGCCGATGCGGCTCGCCATGTGGCGCACCACGGCGAGGTTGTGCGAAATGAAGAGATACGTCAGGCCGAACTTGTCCTGCAATTCCTTCATCAGATTGAGGATTTGCGCCTGCACCGAGACATCGAGCGCCGAGGTCGGTTCATCGCAAACAATAAACTCGGCATTGGAGGCAAGGGCGCGCGCAATCGCAATGCGCTGACGCTGGCCGCCGGAGAATTCATGCGGGAACTTGACGCCATCGGCGGGGTGTAGCCCCACCAGTGTCAGCAATTCGCCGACGCGCTCCTGGATGTTGCGCTCGCCCTCGATGACATTGAAGGCGCGGATCGGCTCGGCGATAATGCGATCCACCCGCCAGCGCGGATTGAGGCTGGCGTAAGGATCCTGGAAGATCATCTGGATGCGGCGGCGTAGGCGCTGGCGCACCACGGCATCGGTCGTGCCGGCCATGTTGATGCCATCAATCCGCACCTCGCCGGCTGACGGCGGCAGCAGGCCCACCACCATGCGCGCCACGGTGGATTTGCCGGAGCCGGACTCGCCCACCAACGCGAAGGTTTCGCCGCGCTTGATGTCGAAGGAGACACCGTCCACCGCCCTGAGGAGCTGCTTTGGCGCATTCTCCAGCACGCGGTTGAGCCAGGGCTTCGACACATCGAAGACGCGCTTCAGATCGCGGATTTCGACCAGATTGGTCTCGGAGCGGGCCTCAGTCGCGGTGCGTATGGCTGCTGTTTTGGCCATCATGCGTTCTCCTCGGCACGCGCGGCCTGTGCTGCCTTGTCATAGAGATGGCAGGAGACCAGATGCCCCGCCATGACCGGATTCTTGCCCGCCATCTGTTCGGACTGGACCAGCTCAGGCCGCACCTCCTTGCAATGGCCGAGCACCTCCGCGCAGCGCGGATTGAAGGCGCAGCCCTTGGGGATGGCGGAAAGGCGCGGCATCGAACCGGGGATTTGCACCAGCCGCTCAGCTGTGGCTTCCAGCGTCGGGATCGCGCCCATCAGCCCCTTGGCATAGGGATGGCGCGGATTCTGCACCACATCGCGCACCGGGCCGATCTCGGCGATGCGCCCGGCATACATCACCGCCACGCGGTCCGCCGTCTCGGCGATCACGCCCATGTCATGCGTCACCAGCATCACGGCGGTGCCACGCTCGCGGCAGAGCTTTTTGAGCAGCGTGATGATCTGCGCCTGCACGGAGACATCGAGCGCGGTGGTCGGCTCATCCGCGATGATGAAATCGGGCTCGGCGCAAAGCGCGAGCGCGATGACCACGCGCTGGCGCATGCCGCCAGAGAACTCATGCGGATAGCCATCGATACGCTTTTCCGGCGCGGAGATACCCACCTCGGTGAGCAGGCCAATGGCCTTCTC
>JBOFIL010000441.1:0-22184 GCA_051650165.1 Allobosea sp. | reverse complement strand
GACGGGGCCCTGAAACGAGCCGCTCATCGTTCCCGCCCATTGACCATCGAGCTTCTGGCAGGCGGATTGCGAAAACGCGGCATTCGGTGAAACCATCCCGATGCTTAAGCCCATAAGAACAAGACGTATCATACCCATGGTTTTCACCCCTTATTTCGTGCACGACAACAAGGCGGCTTGCGCGATTGGAGGCGCAAGCCTTCATGCATGTTTTGATCGCATTTTAGCCAGCCGCTCCAGCGCGGTGTCAAGCGTGGCATCATGCTTGGCAAAGCAGAACCGCACGACGTTTTTCACCGCGCCTGACGCATAGAAGGCGCTGACCGGAATGGCGGCCACGCCATGTTGCGTCACGAGGCTTTGGCAGAAGGCGACATCGTCATTTTCTCCCAAGGGCGCAATGTCGATATTGACGAAATAGGTGCCGGCGCTGGGCAGAACGGAAAAGCCGAGACTTTTCAACCCAGCCGAGAACCTGTCTCGCGAGCGCTGGAAATCGGCACGCATTCCCTCGAAATAAGCCCCGTCCTTGGCAAGGCCATATGCCACCGCGCTTTGCAGATTCGGCGGCGTGGTGAAGGTGAGGAACTGGTGGGCTTTGGCCAGCACGCGCATGATGGGCGCGGGTGCCATCACAAGCCCAACCTTCCAGCCGGTCAGCGAGAAAATCTTGCCGGCTGACGAGATTTTCACGCAGCGCTCGCGCATGCCGGGCCGTGCCATCAGCGGCACATGGCGATGCCCATCAAACACCACATGCTCCCACACCTCATCGCAGACCGCGATAGCGTCAAAGCGCTGGCAAAAGCCGGCGAGAAGGTCGAGATCCGTTTCGGGGAAGATCGTCGCGGTGGGGTTCAGCGGGTTGTTGAACAGCACCAGCTTCGTGCGCGGCGAGAAGGCTGCGGCCAGCGCCTCTTCTGTCAGGCGAAAATGCGGCGGCTGGAGCGTCACGAAGCGCGGAATTCCACCGGCGCGGCGCACCAGCGGCAGATAGGCATCATACATCGGCTCGAACAGCACGACCTCATCGCCGGGCTCGATCAGCGCCATCAGCGCGCCAGCAATGGCTTCTGTCGCGCCAGACGTGACCATGATCTCGGTGTCCGGGTCCAGATCAAGGCTTTGCCAATGCCGGTAGTGCGCAGCGGCCGCGGTTCGCAATTCGGGCAGGCCCATCATTGGCGGATACTGGTTCCAACCAGACAACACCGCTTCGGCGGCCTTGGCGCGCACATCCTGGGGGCCCGGATCATCCGGGAAGCCTTGCCCCAGATTGACGGCCTCATGCTCTCTGGCGAGGCGCGACATGGTCTCGAACACGGTGACGGGAAGCGCGGAGAAGATGCTGTTCATGGATGGCCGGCATTAAAATGGAGGGAGAGGAAACGTGATCACCCGCGCGGCGTGGAATGCCTCATGCGGTGGGTGACCAGGCGGCGCAGGTAATCGCCATAGCTGGATTTGCCGAGGCCATCGGCGAGCTTCGCCAGAGCCGCCGCATCGATGAAGCCCATGCGCCAGGCAGTTTCCTCAAGGCAGCCAATCGCCAGCCCTTGCCGCTCCTGCACAGTGCGCACGAACTCCGAGGCCTGAAGCAGGCTGGCATGCGTGCCTGTGTCGAGCCAGGCATAGCCGCGCTCCAGAAGCTGCACATCGAGCTTGCCGGTCTTGAGATAGGCTCGGTTCACATCGGTGATCTCCAGCTCGCCGCGCGGCGACGGCTTCAGGTCACGGGCAATGCGCACCACGTCATTGTCATAGAAATACAGCCCCGTGACAGCATAGTTCGAGGCAGGGCTTGTCGGCTTCTCGATGATGTCGACGGGCTTGCCGGCCTCATCCAGCGTCACCACGCCGAATGCTTCGGGGTTTGAGACCCAATAGCCGAAGATGGTGGCGCCATCAGGCTTCGCGGCAGCAGCCTGCATGCGCTCCGGCAGGCCATGCCCATCGAAGATATTATCGCCCAGAACCAGCGCGACCGGGTCATTGCCAATGAATTCAGCGCCTATGCGGAAGGCCTCGGCCAGGCCATTGGGCTCAGCCTGCTCGGCATAAACGAGCGAAATGCCCAAATGGCTGCCATCGCCGAGCAGCGTGCGAAAGGCCGGCAGATCGCGCGGGGTCGAGATCAGCAGCACCTCGCGAATGCCGGCGAGCATCAGCGTCGAAAGCGGATAGTACACCATCGGCTTGTCGTAGATCGGCAGGAGCTGCTTGGAGATGACAAGCGTCGCCGGATGCAGCCGTGTGCCTGCCCCGCCTGCCAGTACAATGCCCTTCATGCGCGTCTCCCGCTTGTTCGCGCGCTGTCCTTGCCCGCAAATGCAGAAAAAAGGCAAGCTCAGCAGAGAGGCGTCTGCAGCTCCAAGGCGCTGACATCAGGGGCCATCTTGCACGCCAGCCGTTGACTTGTGCGTCATGGGGCGGGATACCCCGGCCCCACAATGCTGTTCTCAGGCGCACACTCCATGAAAAAGATCGTCATCGTGCTGCACGATCTGGCGATGACGGCGCTGGCTGTCTGGCTGGCCTTTGTCGTGCGCTTTGATGGCGTTGCCTTCGATGAGCGCATCAAGCATCTGCCCGGTTTCTTGCCGCTGTTCGTGGCTGCTGCCGGGATCGTTTATTGGTTCTTCTCGCTCTACGAGTCGAAATGGCGCTTTGCATCGCTGCCCGACCTCTCGAACATTGTGCGCGCCGTCACCGTGGTGACGGTTGGTTTGTTGATCGTGGATTATGTGCTGGTTGCGCCCAATTTTTATGGCTTCTTCTTCTTCGGCAAAATCACCATTGCGCTGTACTGGCTGTTGCAGCTCTTCCTGCTTGGGGGCCCAAGGCTCGCCTATCGCTACCTGAAATATGCGCAATCGAAGCAGAGCGCGGCGCGCGAGGCCACCATGCCGACGCTGCTGCTGGGCCGAGGCGTCGATGTCGAGGTGGTGCTGCGCGCCATCGAGACAGGGGCAATCAAGCGCCTGAAGCCTGTCGGCATTCTCTCCCCGCGCGAGGCCGATATTGGCCAGGCCATTCGCGGCGTGCGCGTGGTGGGTTCGCTGCGCGATCTGGAGCGCATTGCCTCCGAGGCGCAGGAGCGCGGCGAGAGCATTCGCCGCGTGGTCGCGACGCCAAGCGCCCTGTCACCCGATGCTGATCCCGAGCGCTGGCTCGCCCGCGCCCGCAAACTCGCCGTGCCGATTTCTCGGCTCGATAATCTGGATCGCGGCGTGGCGGAAGCTGCGCTTGCGCCGCTTGAGATCGAGGATCTGCTGCTTCGCCCCACTGTCGAGGTGGATCGCGGCCAGTTGCAGCGTTTTCTTGAGCGCAAACGCATTGCGGTGACGGGCGGCGGCGGCTCGATCGGCTCGGAAATCTGCCTGCGCTGTGCGCTGTTTGGCGCGGCCGAACTGCTGGTGATTGAAAGCTCCGAGCCGGCGCTGTTCCACGTCACCGAGTTGCTGGCGGCGCAGGGCGATGCGGCTGTCGTGACCGGCGCGATCGCCGATGTGCGCGATGCAGAGCGCATCGAGCGGCTTTTGACAGCGTTCAGGCCCGATATTGTCGTGCATGCCGCCGCGCTGAAGCATGTGCCATATCTGGAGGCCGACTGGACGGAAGGCATCCGCACCAACATTTTCGGGTCCATCAATGTCGCGGATGCTGCGCTGAAGGCGGGCGCAAAAAGCTTCGTGATGATCTCGACCGACAAGGCCATCGAGCCAGTTTCGATGCTGGGCGCCACAAAGCGCTTTGCCGAGATTTATGCGCAGGCGCTCGATGCTGAACAATTGGCTGCTCGTGGCAAGGCCACCAAAAAAACCGAAACCCGCATGATCGCCGTGCGGTTCGGCAATGTGCTCGGCTCAGCCGGCTCGGTCGTGCCGAAGTTCAAGGCGCAGATCGCGCGCGGCGGCCCGCTGACCGTGACCCACCCGGACATGATCCGGTATTTCATGACCATCCGCGAAGCCTGCGATCTGGTGTTGGCCGCTGGTGCCCATGCCCGCGATCATGCGCGGGATGGCGATGTCGATGAGCGCGCGGCGGTCTATGTGCTCAAGATGGGCCAGCCCGTCCGGATCAATGATCTGGCCGAACGCATGATCCGCCTCGCGGGCTTCGAGCCGGGTGAGGACATCGAAATCCGCTACACAGGCGTGCGCCCCGGCGAGCGGTTGCATGAAATCCTGTTTGCGCGCGATGAGCCCATGGCCGAAATCGGCCTGCCCGGCGTGATGGCAGCCAAGCCGGTGTTTGCCTCGCGTGCGCAGGTCAATCTCTGGCTGAAGCGGCTGGCGGCGGCAGTTGCCGCGGAGGATCGCAAGGCAGCCGAGGTCGTGCTTGATGAGGCGATTCCCGATTTCAGCCGCCGTGAGGTGAAGGCGCAGGCAATGCTTGAGTTGCCAGCGCCGCAAGCCCCGAATGGCTTGGCACAGGCGGCGTCCAGCCCAGCGAAAGCAACGCTGAAGGCGAAGCGATCAGCGCGCCCGAAAGCCGCTGAATAACCTCTTCGCGGCCTAGCATTCGTGCGGCCAGATGCAGCAAGGCTTCGGGCACAGGCAGCAGCATGGCGCGTCGCCCAAGACCTTTTGGCCCAAGACCTTTGCGCATCGCCGCCACCATCTCGCCCACCGTCAGCGCCTCAGGATCAGCCACGATCAAGGGGCAGTTTAGCGGGCCCTGCGCATCGATCACAGTCTCAATGGCCGAACATAGGTTTTCGACGGCGAGGATCGAGCGCTGCGCCTTCAATGCGCCGAGCGGCAGCGGCCAGGGTGATTGCGCCAGCCTCACCAGCGCTGCCATATTGCCCTTCACGCTTGGCCCATAGACCAGCACTGGCCTCAGCGCTGCATAATCCATCGTGCCGGTTGCACATAGTTCTGCCAGCCCACGCTCGGCAGCCAGCTTGCTGCGGCCATAGGCATCTGTCGGATGGGGTTCATTCGCCTCGGTCAGCACGCCTTGCGCCACGGGGCCACTCTGAGCCCGGATCGAAGAGAGGAAAATGAAGCGCTTCACGCCCGCCCGCTGCGCCGCACGGGCGAGATCAAGCGTGGCCTGCCGGTTGATACGGTCATAGACCTCTTCGGGGATGGTTTGCGTGGCATGCGCGACGCCGGCGCAATGCACCACGACCGATATGTCCTCCAGCGCACGCACCATGTTGCGCGGATTAGAAATGTCTCCGATCACGGCGCTCTCGATGCCGGAGGGCAGATCAGCAGGGTTGCGCAGCGCCACGCGCACCTTTCGGCCACGTTGTGCCAGCCATGGCACAAGGAACGAGCCGACAAAGCCGGTCGAGCCGGTGATGAGGACGCGCCCGCCTGGCAGCGGCATGCTCATGGAGCTTCTTTCCTCACAATGCGCGCTTTCGGGTGAAGTGCCGGATAAGGCCCAGCGTCAGGGCAATGCCAATCATGAGGCAGATGATGTTCGCTGTCAGTGTTTGGAAGCGCATGCATATTACCGCAAGGCCACATAGGAGGAGGTTGAGACCAAACACATGTCCGGCAACCTGCGTGACCGAAAACCCGTTCTCCGTGGCCTGCTGATAGGCATGGGTGCGATGCGCCTCCCAGACCCGCTCGCCATTAAAAAGGCGTCGCAGCAGCGTCAGCGTTGCATCCATGACATGATAGAGCGGCAGCAAGATTGCCGCCGTCATGCTGCCGCTGATATTTCCTGGGGCCGTGGCGGCCAAGCTGTAAAGCAGATAGGCACCGATCAGGCCGATAGACAGCGCGCCGACATCGCCCAGAAAGAGTTTTGCGACCGGGCGGTTGAACGGGGCAAAACCGAGCAATGCGCCGCATAAGGCCACTGCGATGATGGTTGGCGCCTGCCCCAACAACCCAAGAACGCCTTCAATCGCTACGCCCTGAAGCGCAACAAAAGCCGCCAGCGGCACAAAGCCGGCGACTGTCAGCCAATCAAGCCCGTCCATGAAATTCGTCAGGTTCACAAACCAGACGCCAGCAAACATCAGGATGCCGAGATTGAGCAGCTGGACCCATAGCGGGATCTTTACGAAATGCGGCCATGGCAATACAAAAAACACGGGCAAGCTCAGCACAATTGCCATGACTGCGGCAAGCTGAATCACGAGGCGGACTAGCGCCGGCAGGGGGCGAATATCATCGAAGCAGCCAAGCGCGCCCAGCATCAGCGCGGCTGCGAGAACAATACCGATCTCCACCAGCACGGGCGGGTAGCCGTAGGCGACAATGTGATGGATTTCGTCCGAGGCGGGCAAGGCGCGTCCAGCGAGAGTGGCCAGAATTACCGCGATCAGGATCGGGATACCGCCACCTTGCGGGGTTGGCACAGTGTGGCTTGAGCGGACATTTGGCCGCGCCAGCGCATAGCGCACGAGCAGCGGGCGCAGCAGCCAGCAGGCCAGCGCAGAAAGTGCGGCTGAAACACCCAGTACAAAAAGCGCATGCGGAATGACCATCCCCGCGCCTTGCCGCATCCTTGCGCTTCCTGCAACCCTGTGGCGAATTGGAGCTAACAAGAAGCAGGACATAGGGGGAGCAGGCCATGGCGGATGTGGGCAGCACAAGCTGGCAGGTGAATGGCGGCGAGCCGGATGTGATCATCATCGGCGCGGGCTCGGCTGGCTGCGTGCTGGCAAACCGGTTATCCGCCGATCCTGCCCGCAAGGTCTTGCTGCTGGAGGCCGGCGGCAAGGATGACTGGATCTGGTTCCATATTCCGGTGGGCTATCTTTATGCCATCGGCAATCCGCGCGCCGATTGGCTGTTCAAGACCGAAGCCCAGGCGGGGCTGAACGGGCGCGCGCTGAATTATCCACGCGGCAAGGTGATCGGCGGCTCATCCGCCATCAACGCCATGATATACATGCGCGGTCAGGCCGCTGATTTTGACGGCTGGCGGCAGATGGGCCTTTCCGGCTGGGGCTGGGATGATGTTCTTCCGTGGTTCCTCAAGCATGAGGACCATGCCGAACCACCCAATGCACTGCACGCACAAGGCGGCGAATGGCGTGTCGAGAAGCCGCGCATGCGCTGGGATATTCTCGATGCCTTCATCGAAGCGGCGGTGGCGGCTGGCGTGCCGCGCGTGAGCGATTTCAACAGCGGCAGTAATGAGGGCGTCGCGTATTTCCATGTCAACCAGCGGCGTGGCCAACGCTGGAGCGCGGCGACGGCGTTTCTCAAACCAGTGTTGAACCGCGCCAATCTTGCTCTTCGCACCGGCGTGCTGGTCGAGCGCATTGTCATCGAAAATGGCCGCGCGGTTGGCGTAATGGTGCGCGAGGGCGGCGCGAGCCGCCTCATCAGGGCAAAATCCGGCGTGGTGCTGGCGGCGGGTGCGGTGGCGAGCCCCGCCATCCTGCTGCGATCAGGCATCGGGCGGGGTGAAGAGCTCTCCCGCCATGGCATCGAGGTCAGGCATGAGCGCGTCGGCGTCGGCGCGAATTTGCAGGACCATCTCCAGATCAGGCCGGTCTACAAGGTCTCAGGTGTGCGCACACTCAATGCCGACAACCGCTCATGGATGAAGAAGGCGATGATGGCGCTGGAGTATGGGCTGATGCGCACCGGCCCCCTCACCATGGCGCCTTCGCAGCTGGGGGCATTCGTGCGTTCGGATGAGAGTGTGGCCACGCCTGATCTGCAATTGCATGTCCAGCCGCTCTCGCTCGACAAGTTTGGCGATGATTTGCACCCCTTCCCGGCGTTCACGGCGAGCATCTGCAATCTGCGCCCCGAAAGCCGTGGCAAGGTGACGTTGCGCTCACGCGACGCGGCGGACGCACCGACCATCGATCCCAATTATCTTTCTGCGCCGAAGGACCGGGCAGTGGCGGCCAAGGCGCTGACCATTGTGCGGAACATCGTCGGGCAGGCACCGCTCGCACGCTATCGCCCGGAGGAATTCCGCCCTGGAATCGCTGTTCAAGGCGAGGAAGAGCTGCAAAAAGCCGCGGGCGAGCTGGGCACCACCATCTTCCACCCTGTCGGCACCGCACGCATGGGCCGGGTGGATGATCCCCTCGCCGTTGTAGATGAGCGCTTGCGCATCATTGGCCTTGAGGGCCTGCGCGTCATTGATGCATCCGTGATGCCGGCCATTACATCCGGGAATACGGCGGCCCCCACCATGATGATCGCGGAAAAGGGCGCGGCCATGATCATTGAGGATGGCGGGCCATGACGCGAACGATTGATGACGGGGGCATTCATGGGTGACGCACAGGAGGCACCCCTGCCTGTCAGGCGCCCTGACATCACGTATGCGGTCACGCGGGGCGCCGCGCGCTTTCTGCGGCGGGCGGGATATGCGGTTGTCATGGAAATGCCGTTGGCAATCGGCCGGCGCGTCGACATCATGGCCCTATCAAGCAAGGGCGAACTCATCGCCATCGAGGTGAAATCTGGCCGCGAGGACTTCGCTGTAGATCGCAAATGGCTGGATTACAGTGAATATTGCGATGGCTTTGCCTTCGCGGTCGCGCCGGATTTTCCGGTGGCGATCCTGCCTGAAGAGATCGGCCTGATTGTCGCCGATGCCTATGATGGCGAATGGGTGCGTGAGCCTGTGCGGCTTGCACTTGCGCCGGCGCGCCGCAAGGCGATGACCATCGCTTTCGCCCGGCTTGCAGCATTGAGGCTGCACGCAGCATCCGATCCGCAAATGCCTTAGTTGCTTTGCATCAAAGCTGCGTCAGCGCGGTGCGCGCTTGGCCAGTATGCGCTGCAGTGTGCGCCGATGCATCGACAGGCGACGCGCTGTTTCGGAAACATTGCGTCCGCACTGCTCATACACACGCTGGATGTGCTCCCAGCGCACGCGCTCGGCAGACATTGGCGCTGCAGGCGGCGGTGGCAATGCCAATCCATCGGAGCGCAAGGAGGCTTCGATTGCTCCGACATCGGCAGGCTTGGCAATGAAATCATGTGCACCAAGCTTCACAGCCGCGACAGCGGTCGCGATGCTGCCATGGCCTGTGACAACGATCCCGCGCGCCTCGGGGCGTTTTGATTTCAACTTTGCGATGATGTCGAGGCCATTGCCATCGGCAAGGCGAATATCGACAACGACATAGGCAGGCGGCTCTGCATCAACCAATGCAAGACCTTCGGATACAGTCTCGGCGACGCTGACGACAAAGCCGCGCAGCTCCATGGCGCGCGCAAGCCGCTGCGTGAAGGAGCGGTCCTCATCCACCAGCAGGAGAGACAAGGCAGTGCTGTCATCTTGGCCACCATCAGGCAGGATTGTTGGCCTGGCTGTTTGTGTCGAGGCATCGATGCCTGAACTGAAATTCATCACGGACACTCCTGGCAAGCTCAGGCGCAAGCAATATCGCGCACAAGTAGCCTCGCTGCAGCTTACGTACGCCAGCGCGTGCGGATCACTTTTCACCAGAGTGAAGGTGGAACATATTGTCGCAGGTGAAGCACTCCTTTGGTATTCAGCGCTGCATGTGTGTTGGCACAATGGCGCATTGCCATGTCACATGTATTTGTTGTTGATTGTGGCTCCTGTCCAATACGTTCTGCTGCACTGCACAATTTTAAGGTGACTTGCTTAACCCGAACCATGTATGGTCGATGAAGGTAAGCCAAGGAGTGGTCCACAATGCTGGCCTATTATGCCTATGAGAGCGCTCACATGATGCTGAGCCCTGCCCGTGCGTTTTCTGATGCAACGCAGCTTGCCTTCAAAAATCCCGCAAATCCGCTGAGCTACACGCCATTCGGGCGAGTTATCACAGCATCTTGCGAGCTGTTCGAGCGCACTACGCGCCGGTATGGAAAACCTGTTTTCGGTTTGCCCAATGCGCTTGTGGAGGGTGAACGCACCCCGATCACCGAGCGTATTGTCTGGGAAAAGCCGTTCTGCAAGCTCATCCATTTCGAGAAACAATGGATCGGCGGTCGCTCACGTCATCAGCCGCGGCTGCTCATCGTTGCGCCCATGTCCGGCCATTACGCCACGCTGCTGCGCGGCACGGTCGAGACATTGCTGCCAACGCATGATGTGTTCATCACGGATTGGGTCGATGCCCGCCTCGTGCCGATGTCGGATGGCAGCTTCGATCTGGATGATTACATCGATTATACCATCGACATGTTCAGGCATCTCGGGCCCACCACGCATGTGATGGCGGTCTGCCAGCCATCTGTGCCCGTGATTGCTGCTGTCGCACGCATGGAAGCGGAGAATGACCCCGACGCGCCGCGCTCGATGACATTGATGGGCGGGCCAATCGATACACGCCGTGCCCCCACTGCCGTGAACAAGGTGGCGCAGGAGCGCGGCACTGATTGGTTCCGCCGCAATTGCATTGTCCGCGTGCCCTTCGCTTATCCTGGCATGATGCGTCAGGTGTATCCGGGTTTCCTGCAGCTATCCGGCTTCATGGCCATGAACCTGGATCGCCATGTCGAGGCGCATAACGAGATGTTCGCGCATCTGGTGCGCGGTGATGGTGATTCTGCCGAAAAACACCGCGATTTCTACGATGAGTACATGGCGGTGATGGATCTGACCGCCGAGTTCTATCTGCAGACGGTCGACACGGTGTTCGTGCAACACGCTCTGCCGAAGGGCGAGATGACGCATCGCGGCAAGCCGGTTGATCTCTCCGCAATTCGACGCACTGGCCTGATGACGGTGGAGGGCGAGAAGGACGACATTTCGGGCGTTGGCCAGACGCAGGCCGCACAAGAGCTTTGCATCAACATTCCGGAAGATCGCCGCGCGCATTATATGCAGTTGGGTGTTGGCCATTATGGCGTGTTCAATGGCTCGCGCTTCCGCGCCGAGATTGCCCCGCGCATTGCAGACTTCCAGCGCACGCTTGATCAGCAGGCTGAGGACAAGCCGGTGCGCCGCACAGCACAGCCCAAGCTGCGTGCGGTGAGCTGAGGACAGCGCAAGCCCGCATTTGCGGCTGAACCACTTCCACAAGCAGCGCGAATCCATGACAATGCATCTCCATGCGCTTGTCCTTGTTTCGTCGCCAGCCTGATCCCGACCATGTGCTTGTGCCCTGCGCGGGCGGCGAGGTGCGCGTCGCGTTGAAGCGACGTGCAGGCGCGAGGCGAATGACACTGCGTGTCTCGACCGCAACCGGCGAAGTGACGCTTTCCTTGCCGGAGCGTGCGGATTTCGTCGCGGCTGAGCGCTTTGCCCTCTCGCATGGCGGCTGGATCGCGGCGCGCCTCGCCAAGCGCCCGGCGCATGTGCCGTTCATGCCCGGGCAGATGGTGCCTGTGCGTGGGGTGGCGCACCGCATTGTGCACTGGTCGAAGGTGCGCGGCCTGACGCGCGCCCTGCTTGATCCGGAAGGCCAGCCCATCATCGCCGTATCAGGCGAGTTGGCGCATGTGCCGCGCCGTGTTGGCGATTTTCTGAAAGCCGAGGCCAGGCGTGATCTTGAGAAGGCGATTGCACGCCACACCAGTGCGTTGGGCCTGGCCTCGCGCAAGCTGACCATCCGCGATACGGCCAGCCGTTGGGGCTCCTGCTCCTCGCGCGGCGACCTCAATTTCTCCTGGCGGCTGATCCTCGCGCCAGATTTCGTGCTGGATTATCTGGCCGCGCATGAGGTGGCGCATCTCCAGGAAATGAACCATTCCCATCGTTTCTGGGCGGTGACGCACCGGCTTTGCCCGCGCACGGAGGATGCCGAGCGCTGGTTGAAGCGGCATGGTGCCAGTCTGCACGGCTATGGATAACTTTATAGTTGCATAACTCAGTTTAATACAACCTATTATAGAATTTCTAACTATTCGCCGGCATAACCTGAGCGTGCGTCCGCATCACAGGAGCTGCCAGTGCGCCGCTTGCTTGCCTTTTTCAGTCCATTGTCGATCCGCATTCCGCTTTTCGCACTCGTCAGTCTTCTTGTCTGTGCGGCAGGTGTGGGCGGGCTTGCCTATCATCAGGCACGCACAGCAATGATTGAACAAAATCAGACTGTTATGAGGGCAATTGCCAGTTATCGCGCGCAAATGCTTCAGAGTGTTGCGCAGACAATCAAGGTCGATGTGAATCAATTGGCTGAACGCCATATGGTCCATCGTCATTTCCTGGATTTTGTCGAAGCCTATGCAGAGCCAAACCGCAGCGCGCGCCTTCAGGCAGATTACATCGCCAACAGCCCGCAGCCCATTGGCAAGCGCGGCGAATATGATGGCGACAAAGATCTCTCCGCCTATGGCGCAGTTCACAAGGCCGCGCACCCCGAGATCAGGCGGCTGGCGCGTGAAAAGGGCTACTACGACATCTTTTTCATCAGCAAGGCCGGTGATATTGTCTACACAGTTGAGAAGGAAGCTGATTTCGCAACAAATCTGCGAAGCGGCCCATGGAAAGACAGCGGCCTGGCCAAGGTTTTCGAGGCGGCACTGACAGCCAGTGACAGCACAGCTTTGCAGTTTGCCGATTACGAGCCCTATGCGCCCAGCAATGGTGATCCTGCGGCATTTCTTGCCCGCGCCTGGCGCAATGCCAGTGGCGAGATAGCGGGCGTCGTTGCCATTCAGCTGCCCTCGGATGTGGTCTCGAACCAGATCAACGCACCCGTCGGCAAGACCGGCAAGGTCTATGCCGTGGCGCAGGATGCCACATTGCGCACACTGGTGCCCAGGCAAAAGGATCATGCGATCCTGAGCAAGCTGACGTCACTGGATGAGTCATCTGCTATTTTTGAGCAGCATCATGGGGCCCTAATTCACAAATCATCGTTTGCCTCACACGCAGCGAGCCTTGTTTCATCGCCGGTAAGCTTCTTCGGCAAGACCTGGCATGTGGTGGCAGAGATTGCGATGGACGAGATCGAGGCACCGATCAAGGCCATGGGCTGGCGCATCACGCTGATCACACTGGCGATGCTCGCCATCATGAGTCTGCTGACCATCCTGTTCGCCCGTGCCATCACACGCCCGCTCGGCAGGGTTGTGACGGCGCTCGAAGCACTGAAAACGGGTGAGGCCACGATTGCCATGGTGCCTGACAGCCGGGGCGAAGACGAGATCAGCCATGTCACACAGGCCGTGCGGCGTTTCATCGAGATTGATCTCAAGCTCAAGCAGGATGAGGCGCGCCGGATTCATGATGGCATCGAGGCCGGCAAGGCGCGCCGCAAACTGCTGAAAGACATGACCAGCCAGGTGGAGGTTGATGTCGACAGCGGCATGAATGAGCTGCTGATCAGCGCCGATGCCATGGTCGCCAAGATGGATACGGTCTGCGAGGCGCTCAACCATGTGCAGGAGGCGTCCATCTCGGCCTGCGATATGGCGCGCGGCGTGCTTGAGCAAAATGCCGAAGCCTCCTCGCTCTCGCAGCAAATGGCGCTGGCGGTCGCCGAGATCGCCGACCATGTGACGCGCGGCTCCTCGCTCGCCGAGGAGACTGTCAGCCAGGCGAAACAATCCAAGGCCGTGGTCGACTCGCTCGCGATCGCGGCGCAGGATATTGGCCAGATTGTTTCTGCCATCACGGCGATTGCCGAACAGACCAACCTGCTAGCGCTCAATGCCACCATCGAGGCGGCAAGGGCAGGTGAGTCCGGTCGTGGCTTTGCGGTCGTTGCGCAGGAGGTCAAGGTGCTTGCCGGCCAGACAGGCCGCTCCACCGAGGAAATCAGCCGCAAGGTTGCCGAGATTCAAACGGCCACCAACCGCACTGTCACCATGCTCGGCACCATTATGGGCTCGATCGACCAGATGCATGCTGTCACCACCGCCATCTCCGCCTCGATGGAGGAGCAGCGGGTGGCAACCGAGACCTTTGCCGGCACCATCCGCGAGAACAGCGGCTCGGTGGAGAGCATGTCTGGCAGCATGGCCGAGATCAGCGAAATGGTGTCGCAATCCACCAGCTTTGCCCGCGACATGGCCGCCATGGCAGCGCAGATGCGCACCCGCTCCGATGAGCTTCGCGAGGAGATCCCGAGTGTGGTGCGCACCGCCTCGCAGAAGGTCGAGCGTCGCTCATCAGATCGGCTCGCCTGCAACCTCGATGTCACTGTGCGAACACCAACGGGCCAGAAACTTGCCTGCCGCAGCATCGAAATCTCGACAGAGGGCATGCGCCTTTCAGGCAAGAAGATGCCTGACGCCGATGAGAAGATCGATATTGAAATGCCGGACGGCCTGCGCATTCCATGCGCTGTGCAATGGTCGACGGACGATCAGGCCGGCATCTTGTTCCTGCAGGACAAGTTCACGATCACGCAGCTGGAAAACTATGTGATGATGCGTGCCGCCTGATTGTGCGTTGCGCTAAGGAAAAAGCCGGCAAGGAGATCACCTTGCCGGCTTTTCTGTTTGAGCACTGGTAAAGACCTATTTGCCGGTCTTCACGCGCGTCCATAGCCGCGTAACGGCGCGCTGTGTGCGCTCATCCAGCGGCGTGTTGGTGAAAAGCCGCTTGAACGTGGCCTCATCAGGATAGACGCCGGGATCCGAGGCGATTTCAGGCTTCACGCTTGCCCGGGAGAGGCCGTTGCCGGTGGCATAAGAAACAAAATTGGTGTTCTTCGCTGCCACATCGGCCCGCAGCATGTAATCGATGAAGGCGTAGGCCTCATCCTTGTTTTTCGCATCCGCCGGGATGGCCATCGAGTCAAACCACATCTGCGCCCCTTCCTTGGGAATGATGTAGCCGATCTCGACGTTGTTCCTGGCCTCAACAGCACGCTTCCGTGCCTGCAATATGTCGCCGGAATACCCCACCACCATGCAGATGTCGCCATTGGCGAGCGCATTGATATATTCGGAAGAGTGGAATTTCTGCACGCTGGTGCGGATTTTCATCAGGTGATCGGCGGCCCTGGTCCAGTCTGCCACCTTGGTCGAGCCACCCGGCAGGCCGAGCCAGTTCATCACGGCGGGAATCGTATCTTCAGGTGCATCGAGCATATGCACGCCGCAATCCTTGAGCTTGGACATGATCTCGGGCTTGAAGGCGATGTCCCAGCTGTTCAGCGGCATCTCGCCAAGGCGCTCCTTGACCTTCTTCAGGTTCAGGCCGATGCCGACCGTGCCCCACATGTAGTTGATGCCGAATTTGTTGCCGGGGTCATAGGCTTGAAGCCTTTTATCGACCTCGCCCCAGATATTGCCGGCGTTTTTCAGCTTCGCGCGATCAACCGGGTGAAACAGCTTTGCTTGCCCCATGCGGAACAGGAACGAGCCAGACGGCACCACAATGTCATAGCCGGAGTTGCCGGCCAGCAACTTGGCTTCCACGATCTCGTTGTTGTCATAGAGATCATAGACCACCTTGATGCCGGTCTCGCGCGTGAAGGCCTCCAGCACGGCGGGGTCAACATAATCATTCCAGTTATAGACATTGACCTGCCTGTCCTGCGCGCTGGCAGGCAACGGGGCAAGCATGCCGACAGATGCGGCAAGGGCAGTCGCCAAGGTGGCGGCTAGAGCAGTTCTGCGGATCATTCCGGGTGGTCTCCACCAAAAAGGCTGTTTCAACCAAGAGATAAGGCAACAGATTAGAAAAGCATCGCGCCTTCGGCAATGGCCGTTCAATAGCCGCGTTGGCGCCCCACGCCATGATCCAGTGTGCCGTCTGCTTCGAGGTTGCGTATTTGCCTCGCAATCAATGCTGCAATGGCATCGGGCGCGCTCATCGCGGCGTTATGCGGCGTGACCGTTACCTTGGGATGATGCCAGAGCGGGTTTTCCGGCGGCAATGGCTCGGTATCGAACACATCCAGTGTTGCGGATGCGAGCGTGCCGGCATTGAGCGCGGCAAGGATGTCTGTTTCTTTCTGCAGGCCGCCGCGCGCGGCATTGATGAGGTGCGGCCCATCAAGTGAAGCATGACGCTTGCCGTCGGTTGAGAGCTTCGCAAACAGCGCCCCATCAAGCAGGCCGCGTGTCTCTGGCGTCAGCGGCAACAGGCAGACAAGAATATCAGAGCGGACGAGCAGCTGGTTTAGCCCTTCAGTGCCGGAGAAGGTTGTCATGCCGGGCAGCGCACGATGGCTCCGGCTCCAGCCCGCCACATCGAAGCCGAGCACGCCAAGCTTGGCTGCCGCATCCTGCCCCAGCTCGCCAAGGCCGAGAATGCCGACGCGCACATGCTTGGCGGCGGGTTGATCACGGTCATCCAGCCAGAGCCGCTCTTGCTGCCTGCGATCATAGAGGCGCTGCTGGCGCAGGATCATGAGGCAATGCAGCGCGATATACTCGCTCATTCGCGTGGTCAGGTCAGGATCGACCACGCGGGCAATCGGCACATCCGGCAGGCGGGGATCATTGAACAGATGATCGACACCGGCCCCCAGCGAAAAGATCGCTTCGAGATTAGGAAGGCCCGCAAGCGCGCCGGGCGGGTGCTTCCAGCTGGCGGCATAGCGCACCTCGCGCCGGTCAAACGGCTCGCCCGGCAGTACGATGTCCATGTCGGGCAATTCGGCGCGAAAGCGCGCCCGCCATGCCTCTTCATCCCAGCCGGAAATGGCCAATAGCAATGTCATGCGCTGATCCGCTCGATGATCGCGGGTGAGGCCATCGGTTTCTCACCAAGATGATAGGCGTTTTGCACCATCGCCTCTGCGGCTGCAAAGCCCGCTTCATTGCGGGCATGGACCATGCAAAGCGGCTTGCCTGCACCAGCCATGTCCCCACGTTCCGCCAGCTGCGTGAGACCCACAGCTGGGTCGATCGCATCTTCGCTGCGGGTGCGCCCGCCGCCCAGCGCCACCACGGCAAGGCCAAGCCCGCGTGTATCGATGCGGGCAATCATGCCAGACTGCTTCGCATGGACCGGGCGGGTGATCGGCGCTTGCGCAAGATGCGCTCGCGGGTTCTCGATGATGTTTGCCGGGCCGCCGAGCGCCGTCACCATCCGGGCAAACCGCTCAGTCGCCGCGCCCGAAATCAGCGCCTGCTCGGCCTTGGCGCGGGCTTCTGGAATGGTCGTCGCCAGCTTGCCCAGCACCAGCATGTCGGCAGCCAGTGCAATCACCACCTCCAGCATCCGGGCCTCGCGGCGCACACCTGTGAGGAAATCAATCGCGTAACTCACCTCAAGCGCGTTGCCGGCAGCGTCTGCGAGTGGGCCGTCCATATCGGTGATCAATGCCGTGGTCGGCAGCCCCGCGCCATTGGCCACGGCAACGATGCTTTTCGCCAGCGCGCGCGCGCCCTCCAGCGTGGCCATGAACGCGCCAGAGCCACTCTTCACATCCATCACCAGCCCATCAAGCCCTGCGGCCAGCTTCTTTGACAGGATCGAGGCCGTGATCAGCGGAATGGACTCCACCGTCGCGGTCACATCCCGGATGCCGTAGAGCTTTTTGTCGGCGGGCGCGAGATTGGCGGTCTGGCCGATGATGGCGCAGCCTGTTTGCCGCACCACCTTGCGAAACAGCGCATTGTCTGGTGTGGCATTATAGCCGGGGATGGCTTCCAGCTTGTCGAGCGTGCCGCCGGTGTGGCCAAGGCCGCGCCCTGAAATCATCGGCACGTAGCCACCGCAAGCTGCCACCACAGGGCCAAGCATCAGGCTCACCGTATCGCCGACGCCGCCTGTGGAGTGCTTGTCGAGCGCCGGGCCCGGCAGATCCCAGGCCAGCACCTCGCCGGAGTCGCGCATCGCCTTGGTCAGCGCCACGCATTCGGCTGGTGTCATGTCGCGGAAGAACACCGCCATGGCGAAGGCGGCGGCCTGTGCGTCCGTCACGCTGCCCTTGGTCAGTCCGGAGATGAACGCGGCAATGTCTGCCGGATCAAGCGCTGCGCCGTCGCGCTTCTTGCGGATGATTTCCTGAGGAAGAAAGACCATCAGTAGGCTCCGTCGCTGCGCTCGCCTGCATTCGTGCCGGCAATGACATCAGCGAGTGTGCCATGCAGACTGCTGGCCCCGATGCGGAATGTCGAGGGCATGGCCCAATCTGGCCCCATCATCTCATCGGCGAACGCGAGGTAGGTTTGCGCATCGCCCAGGCTGCGAATACCGCCGGAGACTTTCAACCCCACTGGTCGCCCGGCGGCCTTGATAACACCTAACAGCGTGCGCGCGGCGTCTGGTGTGGCGGAGATAGGGCTCTTGCCGGTCGAGGTTTTCAGGAAATCAGCACCCACCGCCACAGCAAGGCGGGCCGCTGCCGCAATGCTCGCCTGATCAGGATATTGCCCGGTTTCGAGAATGACCTTGAGCGTGATGCCCTCGCAGATGCCGCGCGCCTCGCTGATCATGTCGCTGGCGAGCGCCTCGTCGCCCGCGAGGAAGGTTTGCCATGGAAACACAAGATCAATCTCGTCCGCGCCATCATCAAGCGCCTCTGCAATGTCGCCGGAAATACGCACGACATTGGTGCCGCCCGCTGGAAAGTTCGCGACGGTCGCGACCTTGATGCCTGTGCCGGCCAGCGCGCGCCGGGCAATACCGACAAATTGCGGCCAGATGCAGATGGCCGCCACGGCGGGCACATCGCCATGGTGTTTGGCCTTGGCGCAAAGCTGAAGCGTGCCGGCTTCGCTCGCCCCATCTGAGAGGTCTGTCAGGTCAAGCAGGCGGATCGCACGCCGCGCAGCGGTTTTTTGTGCGTCAGCTGTCATTGTGCAGCCCTGCGACAAAGGCGCGGATGATTCGGCGCAGACCCACCGAGGCAGAGCCCGCGACATCGCGGGTTTCCTCATGCGAGGGGTTCGCGCCCATGATGCCGGCGGCCAGATTGGTCACGGTCGAGATGGCCGCGACGCGCAGGCCAAAGAATCGCGCCAGAATGACCTCCGGCACGGTCGACATGCCGACAAGATCGGCTCCCAGCGTGCGTGCCATGCGGATTTCCGCCGGCGTCTCGAAGCTCGGGCCGGTGAACCACATATACACGCCCTCATGCAGGGCGATGCCGGTCGCTTGCGCCGCATTCTTGATGCGGTAGCGCAGCCGCTGGTCATAGGCCTCGGTCATTGGCGTAAAGCGCCGGTCCCCCGTCTCGCCAATCAGCGGGTTGGGCCCACCGAAATTGATGTGGTCCGACAGCAACACCATGGCTCCCGGCTTCACCTCTGCACGCGTCGAGCCTGCGGCATTTGTGAGCAGCAAGGGCGGCGCGCCAAATCTTGCGATCGTGCCGAGAGCGCAGCGCATGATGGCCGCATCGCCGGCTTCATAGTAATGCCCGCGCCCTTGCAGGATGAGCACGCGCCGCCCTTCAAGCCTGCCGAAGCGCAGCATGCGTTCATGGCCGGAAACGCCAGCGCCATGCGTGGCAGGGAAGCCGGGAATATCGGCGAAGGGGATGGTGATGGCGTCTTCGAGGTCATCCGCGATCTTGCCGAGGCCAGTCCCCAACACCATCGCAAGGTCCAGCGTGCCAGAGAGCCCGAAGGAACGCAGGAATTTCTCCGCCTTGTCGATTGCCAGATCAGGATGGGCCAGTTCGGGCGCGTCTGCTGTTTTGGCGGTCATGGAGTTTCCATCTGATTCGGCGAAGCTACCCTCAAATTGTCCGGTCCGAACGAGGCTGGCAACAGCTCATCCAGCGTGAACCTCGCCCGCACCCCTTCCGGGCCGGCAATGTGGATAGGCACATCCGGCGCGGCGAACTCGCGGATGCGTTGGCGGCACGCCCCGCAGGGTGTGACCAAAGCCGGACCATCTCCCATGATGATCATCTCGGCAATGAACCTGCCGCCGGCAAGCACCATGGCGGAGATTGCGCCAGCCTCGGCGCAGGCCCCCACCGGATAGGCGGCGTTCTCGACATTGCAGCCGGCATGAATGCGGCCCTGATCATCGCGCAATGCCGCCCCAACCTTGAAGCGCGAATATGGCGCATGGGCCTGGCCTTGCGCGGCCTTTGCAGCATCGAACAGGGCCTGAATGGCGGCTTGCATCACCGTTCCTTCACATAGGGCAGGCCCGAGGCCTTGGGCGGTGTCGCCTTGCCGATGAAGCCAGCCAGCAGCACCACGGTCATGAGATAGGGCAATGCCTGAATGGCCTGCACAGGCACAAGACCAATACCGGGCAGAGAGACGCCCTGAAGCCTTATCGCGACCGCATCCAGCAGTCCGAACAGCAGGCAGGCCCCGAGCGCCGGCCAGGCCCGCCAATTGGCGAAGATCAGCGCTGCCAGCGCGATGAAGCCCTTTCCGGCTGTCATGTGCGGAATGAAGCCGGCGGCCTGCGCCACCGAGAGATATGCGCCGCCCAGCCCGCACAGCGCGCCGCAGATGATCATGGCGCTGTAGCGCAAGCCTGTGACGGAGATACCCGCTGTATCAACGGCTGCCGGGTTTTCGCCGACTGCGCGCAACCGCAGGCCAAAGCGCGTGCGTGCCAGCACAAAGGCGCTGAGCGCCACGGCCCCGAATGCGAGATACACGGGAAGTGCGTGGCCGGAGATCACCTCCTCGATCAAGGGCCCGATCAGCGGGATGTGCTTGATCAGGTCAAAGCCCGGCAGGGCAATATCCGCAAAGCGGGCCGGCCCATTCAGCGGCGGCGTTTGCCCGCCTTGGCCAAACCAGGCATTGCCGATGATTGCCGTCAGCCCCGCCGCCAGCATGTTGATTGCGACGCCCGAGACAATCTGGTTGCCGCGCTGGCTGATCGAGGCAAAGCCATGCACGAGAGAAAGCAGGATCGAGACGCCCATGCCGGCGGCAAGGCCGATGAGGGCCGAGTTGCTGGCATGCGCCGCCGCCGCCGCCGCGAAGGCCGCCGCAAGCATCTTGCCTTCAAGCCCGATATTGACGATGCCAGCCCGCTCGGACCAGAGCCCGGCGAGGCACGCGCAGATCAGCGGCACGGAGAGACGCACCGCTGAATCGAGCACAACGGCCACTGTCATCAGGGCATCGTTCATGCCGCCCTCGCGATGAAAGGGCGCAAGATGAATGCGGTGAACCGGCGGAACATGCCATCCAGCGCGCCGGCAAACAGGATGATGACCCCGCCAATCACCACCACCATGTCGCGCGTGATCGCGGGCTTCTCGAAGGAAAGCTCAGCCCCGCCCTGATAGAGGATGCCGAACAGAATGGCGGCGAGGATGACGCCGACAGGATGTGCCCGCCCCATCAGCGCGACGGCAATGCCGACAAAGCCATAGCCGCCGGTGAATTCCAGCACGAGCCGGTGCTGCACCCCCATCACCTCATTGACGGCAAGCCCGCCCGCCAGTGCGCCGGAGATGGCCATCGCCGTCATGGTGATGCGCGCGGGCGATATGCCGGCATAGGCCCCGGCGCGCGGGTTTGCGCCAATGGTGCGGATGGCAAAGCCGAGGCGTGAGCGATAGATCAGCAACCAGACGAAAAGCGCAGCAGCCAGCGCCAGCACGAAGGAAAGGTTCAGCGGCGTGCGCGGCAGCTTGATGCCAATCCAGCCCAGCATCTCGTGCATGGCCGGCATCACTGCGCCCTTGGCGAATTCCGGTGTCTCAGGCGCCATCGAGCCCGGTTTCCCCATCGGGCCTGCCAAAAGATAGACGATCAAGGCCGCCGCAAGAAAATTGAACATGATGGTGGTGATGACCACATGGCTGCCGCGCGTTGCCTGCAGCCAGCCGGGCACAAAACCATATGCCGCGCCAAAGCATGCGGCAGCCAATATGCACAGCGCCCCCAGCCAAGGGCCGGGCATGCCGGGCAATGCCAGCGCCACCAGCGCCGCGCCGATGCCGGCAAAGATCGCCTGCCCCTCGCCGCCAATGTTGAACAGCCCGGCATGGAACGCGACAGCCACGGCAAGCCCGGTGAAGATGAAGCTGGTGGCATAATACAGCGTGAAGCCAAGCCCCTCCGCCGAGCCAAGGCTGCCCTTGATGAGAATGGCCGTGGCGCTCAGCGGGTTTTCTCCAATCGCGATCACCACCAGCCCGGCGACCAGAAAGGCCGCGATCACGGATAAGAGCGGTGCGAGCGCCACATCCGCCCATTTCGGCAGCTCGATGGGGGCCGCGCTCATCAGGCTGCCTCACGTGTGTTGACCCCGGCCATCAACAGCCCAAGATCGCGCTCATCGGTCTCGTCGGCGCGCCGCTCGCCGGTTATGCGCCCGCCGCACATCACCAGAATACGATCCGACAGGCCCATGATTTCTTCAAGCTCGACCGATACGAGCAGGATGGCGACGCCGGCATCACGCAACGCCACCAGCCGCTTATGGATGAATTCGATCGCCCCTATGTCGACGCCGCGCGTCGGCTG
>JBOFIL010000440.1:0-1573 GCA_051650165.1 Allobosea sp. | reverse complement strand
TGGTCGCCATCCTCATAGACCAGCTTGATCGCCGGCGTGCCCTGCGCGATGGCCGAGGCAATGGCCACCTCATCCTTGCGGCGCTTCTCGGCAACTGATGAGGCGATCTGCGCATCGGTCTGCACATCGCAAGCAGAGCTGATGCCTGCGCCCGCGCCGCCTGTGCCGAAGCCATAGCGCCCGCCGCAGACCGCCACCTTGGGCTCCTGCTTGGTCACCTCGAAAATATCGGAGCCTTCCTTCAGGTTCTTCCAGAAGGCCATGTTGGGGTCATGCCGGTGCTTGGCAAGGTTCTCCGCTGTCATCCGGAACGGGTAGGACTGCATCTGGACAGTCTTCTGCCCGCCCGAATGCGCCTCGCGCATCAGCGCATAAATCTCGCCCATCTGGTCATCGGTCATGGAATAGCAGCCAGCCGAAGAGCACGCACCATGCACCATCAGGAAATTGCCGGTGCTGCCATGAGAGCGGTCATAGGCATTGGGAAAGCCCATGTTGAAGGACAGATAGAATGACGAATTCGGGTTCATCTGTCCCTGCGGAATGGCGTAGAACCCCTCCGGGGTCATCCGGTCGCCTTCGCGCTTCTTGGGGCCAAGCTGGCCGGACCACCGGCAGATCGGATACGTTTTCAGGTGGACATAGCGGCCATCACGGCCCTTCTTCCACACCTCAAGCTCGGACTCCTTCTTGAAGGAGCGAATGAGGATCGGGTCGCTCTTGGCGACGCTCTTCTCGTTCATGAGTGCATACATTTCGCCCGGGATCGGCACGAAATGGCGTTCTGAACCACGATATTTGGTCTCCTCGCAGGAGGCGAGGCCAAAAGCGGCAAGAGCGACAAGGGTGGCGCGCGCAAAGCGAAGCTGAAGCAACTGAATGAACCTTCACAAGCTGGCCGGAGCACAGACGCCGCCCCGAAGCCCCAAAGTTGTAAATCCGTTAGCCTTGACGCAAGCTTACCGCAATGCACCTCAACCTGTCAGCATGGTCAAGTTTGCGTT
Organism: Allobosea sp.; assembly: GCA_051650165.1. Taxonomy (GTDB): domain Bacteria; phylum Pseudomonadota; class Alphaproteobacteria; order Rhizobiales; family Beijerinckiaceae; genus Allobosea. The sequence continues at coordinate 569 of JBOFIL010000440.1, read as the reverse complement.
AACGCAAGGCCGCAAGGCAGAAGACACGGCCCACGCGTCAGGCCCTCACAAGAGCGAGCGGCCGATCCGCAGGAACTTCTCGGCGCGCGCTTTTCTGAGGGCTGTCGCATCCATGCCACCCAATTCAGACAAAGCTGAGGCAATGGCATCACCAGCCTTTGTAATCGCAGCCGCAGGCTCGCGGTGAGCACCGCCAAGCGGCTCCGAGACGATCATATCGATGATCTTGAGGCGGATGAGGTCTTGCGCGGTGATCTTCATGCCGGTTGCGGCATCCTGCGCGCGGGCAGAATCACGCCACAGGATCGAGGCCGCGCCTTCCGGCGAGATCACCGAATAGATCGCATGCTCCATCATCAGCACCTTGCTGGCGGTGGCGATGGCGATGGCCCCGCCCGATCCGCCCTCGCCAATCACCAGCGAGACACTTGGGGTGGAGAGCCCAAGGCAGGCTTCGGTGGAACGCGCGATCGCCTCGGCCTGCCCGCGCTCCTCGGCGTTGATGCCGGGATAGGCCCCTGCCGTATCGACAAAGGCGAGCAGGGCCAAGCCAAAGCGATCCGCCAGCT
>JBOFIL010000439.1:0-3150 GCA_051650165.1 Allobosea sp. | reverse complement strand
ACAGACGTCGCGATTGACCTGGTGTTGCATGTTGCAGCACGGGGCAGGACGCGGCCGGGACTCTGAATGATGGTTTCTAATCGCCAGACTACCTTGCGCGCGCCAGTCACACTGGAAGGTCGCGGTGTTCATTCCGGCTCGCCTGTTCTGCTCACATTGCGCCCCGCCTCGGCGGACAAGGGCATCGTCTTCATCCGCAAGGGTCTTGAGAATGGCACACAGCGTGTCATTCGCGCCCGGCATGATGCGGTGAGCGCCACCGAGCTTTGCACCATCATCGGCGATGTGCAGACCGGCGCTGTCTCGACCATCGAGCACCTGATGTCTGCGCTTTATGGCCTGGGCGTCGACAATGTGCTGGTCGAGGTTGATGGCATGGAAACGCCGATCATGGACGGCAGCGCCCATGAATTCGTAAAGGCGATCGAAGAGGTCGGCATCTCCTTGCTGGGTGAGAGCCGCCGCTACATCAAGGTCGTGCGCCCGGTGCGCGTCGAGAACGGCGCGAGCTTCTGCGAGTTCCGCCCGTTCAATGATGGCTTCCGCCTCGATGTCGAGATCGATTTCGAGACCCCGGTGATTGGACGCCAGCGCCGCGTGTTCGATCTTGATCCGCAGGCCTACGTGACCGAAATCTCCCGCGCCCGCACATTCGGCTTCATGCGCGATGTCGAGATGCTCTGGAAAATGGGCTTTGCGCTTGGCGCTTCGCTCGACAACACGGTTGCGATCGGTGACGACAAGGTCGTCAATGCCGATGGCCTGCGTTATCCTGATGAGTTTGTCCGCCACAAGATCCTCGATGCCATTGGCGATCTGGCCTTGGCCGGCCTGCCGATCATCGGCGAGTTCCGCTCCTATCGCGGCGGCCACAAGATGAACTACAGTGCGCTGCGTGCCCTGTTCTCCGACACCGAAAACTACATGGTTGTTGAGGCCGAGAGCGTCTCCGAGGCTAGCCCTGCCGTGCAGATGGCCGCTTCTGCGTCAATGCAGGCTGCTGCTTTTGCTCCCAAAAGGGACTGAGGCCGCGATTGAGACAAGAGGCTGGCGTCATCAGGGTGCCTTGACACGGGTTTTTATCTTCCCGGTCCTCTCAAGCAAGCATTGTCACCTTTGGCCATCTTTGCGCCCAATTTTGACGGCTTGCCATTCACCATGAGATAAACCCGCAAAGCAGGAAGCCATGCGGGCTGCACACGCGTCTGGCGGAATGGGCCGGATTAAGGTAAATCGCCTCGCAAGGGCTTTTGCCCGGATGAGAAACGAAGGACGGTTTCGTGAACGCGAGCAACACTGGCTTCAAGTTGCGTGGCTTCAATTTGCCTGGCCTCAGGGCGCGGGGCAAGGCATCGCGTTTGCCGCTTCTGGCGGCCGTGATGGCGGCGAGCTTGGTGGGGGGCTGCGAATCGCTCTCCTCGCTGAACCCGTTTGATCGCTCCGAGCGCTACAAGCCTGAAGTTCTGCCCGATGTGCCGGCAGACAAGATCTACAATGAGGGTCTGCGCCGGCTCCAGACGGGCGACAATGACGGCGCGGCCAAGCGCTTCGCGGAAATTGATAAGCAGGCTCCCTATTCGCCGCTCTCGAAAAAGGGACTGCTGCTCTCGGCCTATGCCAATTTCGAGGCATCGAAATGGGATGATGCGATCACGGCCTCGCGGCGCTTTCTGGCGCAGAACCCGCAGGGCAATGATGCCGCCTATGCGCAATATATTCTGGCGATGTCCTACTTCAATCAGATTCCCGATGCGGCACGTGACCAGGAGCGCACCGAGCGCGCCCTGATCCACATGCAGGAACTGCTGGAGCGCCATCCCAAATCCGAATATGTCAATGATGTGCGCGAGAAGATGCTGGTGGCGCGCGATCAGCTGGCCGCCAAGGAAATGAACACCGGGCGGTTCTACCTTGAGAAGCGCAACTATACCGGCGCGATCAACCGCTTCCGTGATGTCGTCGCGAAATACCAGACCACCCGCCATGTCGAGGAGGCGCTCTCGCGCCTGACGGAGGCTTATATGGCGATGGGCATCGTCAACGAGGCGCAGACCGCCGCCGCCGTTCTGGGGCATAATTTCCCGGATAGCCCGTGGTACAAGGATGCCTATAATCTCCTGCAAACCGGTGGCCTCCAGCCGCGCGAGGATACCGGCTCATGGATCAGCCGCTCGTTCCGCGGCTTCACGCGCACGGTCGGCCTGACCCGCTAAGCGCGATATGCTCGCGCATCTCTCGATCCGCGACATTGTTCTGATTGACCGGCTGGACCTTGCCATTTCCGCCGGGCTTACGGTGCTGACCGGCGAGACGGGCGCCGGCAAATCCATTCTGCTGGATGCGTTCTCGCTCGCGCTTGGCGGGCGCGGCGATGGTTCGCTGGTGCGCCATGGCCAGGCACAGGGGCAGGTGAGCGCCAGTTTCGACATTGCACAAAGCCATCCCGCCCGCCTCATTGCTGGCGAGCAGGGGCTGGATACGGATGGCGATCTCATCTTGCGCCGTGTGCAGCTCGCCGATGGGCGCTCGCGCGCCTTCGTCAATGACCAGCCCACCAGCGTGCAGACCTTGCGGGCGATTGGCGCAGCCTTGGTCGAAATCCATGGCCAGCATGATGATCGGGCCTTGACTGACCCTGCCAGCCATCGCGGCATCCTTGATGTGTTTGGCGGGCATGGGGCGCTGTGCGAGGCGGTGCGCGGGACAGCGCGCGCATTCGCAGAGGCCAAATCTGCGCTTGCCACGCGCGAGGCTGCGATTGCGGCTGCACGCAAGGAGGCGGATTTCCTGCGCCATGCCGCCGATGAGCTGGGCAAGCTCGGGCCGGAAGCCGGCGAGGAAGAAACGCTCGCCACGCGTCGTCAAGGCATGATGCAATCGGAGAAAGTGGCGCAGGATCTCTCGGATGCTGTCGAGGCTTTCAGCGGCCCCAATGCCCCACTGGCGACGCTCTCCAGCCTGATGCGCCGCCTGGAACGGCGCAAGGCACAGGCGCCGCATTTGATTGACCCATGCCTTGCCGCACTCGACGCTGCCCTCACCGCACTCGACGAGGCCGGCCAGACAACCGAGCGTGCGCTTCAATCTTCGCAGTTTGATCCGCGCGAGCTGGAGCGCACCGAGGAGCGGCTCTTCGCCTTGCGCGCCGCT
>JBOFIL010000438.1:0-3099 GCA_051650165.1 Allobosea sp. | reverse complement strand
CGATGGTGTTCACCAACTGGTGATCGAACAAGGCTATGAGATGGGCCGGCCTTCAAACATAGAACTGACGCTTGAGGTGCGTGGTGGAATGCTGGCCGCCGCGCATATTGGCGGCGAGGCTGTGATCATCACCGAGGGGATGCTGCATCTTTGAGCGCCGAATTATTGACTGGCTTGGATGATCTTATCGCGCTGGAGCGGCTCGAGGCACGCCTTGAGCCCTATGACTGGACTTTTCCGCTGACCCATGCCGCCGAGATAGAGGCTTCCTGGGCCAAGGAAACAGCTTTGCGGCCCGCGACGTTTGATGGCCGCGTGTTGCTGCAACATCGCGGCGAGGTGCGGGATGGTGTGTTCGAAGCCGGCTATTTTACCACGACATACAAACCATTCCTGAGCTGGCAGCGCATGGGCTGGCCTGGCGAACCTCTTCGCAACGCCTTCGCGATGGCTGCGCTTCGGGCGCGCGATGGCGCATTTCTCGCCGCGCGGATGGGCACGCATACGGCGAATGCAGGCAAGATCTATTTCGCGGCCGGCACGCCGGACATGGATGATGTACTTGCCGATGGTACGGTGGATCTGGCCGGCAGCGTCACGCGCGAGCTGGAGGAGGAGACGGGGCTTGCCCCCTCCGAAGTCAGCGTCGGGCAAGGCTGGATCGCGGTGGTGGACAGCGTGCGCATTGCCTTCATGCGGCCGGTTTTCATTGATCTGCCGGCAGATGAAGCGCGGGCGCTCATCCTCTCGCGCATCGCGCTTCAGGCTGAGCCGGAGCTGAGCGACATTGTCATCATCCGTTCGCCCGATGAGATTGTGAGCGACACATCCATCATGCCGCGTTTCATGCAGCGCTATCTTGCGCATATGTTCAGGCAGGTTTGATTTGCCAGCCAGCCCCCGGGAGTTCCCATGACCGCCTCGCTTTTCGCCACTGAGTGGCAGACGCCCTTTGGTTTGCCGCCTTTTGGTTCGCTTTCGCCGGACATGATGCACGCCGCGTTCCATGACGGCATGGCGGCGCATATGGCCGAGATCGAGGCGATTGCGGCCGATCAACGATCTGCGGATTTCGACACTGTGGTCGGCGCGATGGAGCGGGCAGGCCAGATGCTCAGCCGTGTCGCGCGCGTGTTTTATAACCTCTCCAGCGCGGATACGAACGATGCGCTGCAAGCCATCGAGCGCGATATGGCCCCGCTGATGTCGCGGCATCATTCGGCCATTACGCTGCATGGCGGCCTGTTCAAGCGACTGGATGCCGCCTTCCAGCGCCGCGATGCGCTGGGGCTGGACGCTGAGCAGATGCGGCTGCTCACGCGCACGCACGCCGGTTTTGTGCGGGCAGGGGCGGGGCTGGATGCAGCTGGCAAGGTGCGGCTCTCCGCCATCAACCAGCGATTGGCCGAGATCGGCACGGCGTTCTCGCAGAACCTGCTGAAGGATGAGGCGGGCTGGTCTCTGGCTCTCGGCGAGGCCGATCTTGCCGGCCTTCCCGCTTCGCTGAAAGCAGCGATGGCTCAGGCCGCCAAGGAGCGTGGTGAAGATGGGCACATGCTCACGCTGGGGCGCTCCATCATCGAGCCATTCCTGACGTTTTCGACCCGGCGGAATTTGCGCGAAGCCGCCTTCAAGGCCTGGACATCGCGTGGGCAGATGGGCGGAGAGACGGACAATCGTACACTGATTGCCGAAATGGTTGCTCTTCGCGCCGAGAAGGCAAAGCTGCTTGGCTTTGCCAGCTTCGCCCACCTCAAGCTGGATGACACGATGGCCAAGACGCCCGAAGCGGTGATGAGCCTGCTTGAACTGGTGTGGTCACCTGCCAAGGCCCGCGCTGCGCGGGAAGCCAAGGATCTGGCGACGCTCGCCCGCGAGGAAGGCCAGAACGACCCGATCATGCCATGGGATTGGCGCCACTTCGCCGAGAGGCTGCGCCGCGCGCGCTACGCACTCGATGAGGCGGAGCTGAAGCCCTATTTCCAGCTCGACCAAATCATTGCTGCCAGCTTCGATGTGGCGAGCCGGCTGTTCGGGCTTTCCTTCACGCCGCGCGCGGACCTCAAGGGCTATCATCCCGATGTGCGCATCTGGGAGGTGAAGGGCTCTGACGGAAGCCACGTCGGGCTGTTTCTGGGGGACTATTTCGCGAGGGCCTCCAAGCGTTCAGGCGCATGGATGAGCCTGTTCCGCTCACAGGACAAGATTCAGGGCGAAACTCGCCCCATCGTCGTCAATGTCTGTAATTTCGCCAAGCCGGCGGAAGGCCAGCCGGCGCTGCTCTCCATCGATGATGCGCGCACGCTGTTCCATGAGTTCGGCCATGGGCTGCATGGGCTGATGTCCAACGTGACCTGGCCGAGCTTGTCGTGCACCAATGTGACGCGCGATTTTGTCGAACTGCCCTCGCAGCTTTACGAGTATTGGCTGATGCGGCCCGAAGTCATGGCGCGCTTCTGCCGCCATGCCGAAACGGGAGAGGCGATCCCCGAGGCGCTGATCGCCAAGATCAAGGCGGCGCAGACCTTCAATCAGGGCTTTGCGACTGTCGAATATGCCTCATCGGCGCTGATCGACATGGCGTTTCATGCGCTGACGCCTGAAGCTGCCAGAAACGTCGATCCGCTTGCCTTTGAATCCGAAAACCTCAAGCGGCTGGGAATGCCATCCGAGATCGTGATGCGCCATCGCACGCCGCATTTCGCGCATGTGTTCTCCGGCGATGGTTATGCGGCGGGTTATTACAGCTATCTCTGGTCCGAGGTGATGGACGCCGATGCGTTCGATGCCTTCACCGATACGGGCGATGTGTTCGATGCCGCCACCGCCGAGAAGCTCTCCCGCTTCATCTATTCCGCCGGCAATTCCCGCGATCCAGCAGAGGCCTACACGCTTTTCCGTGGCCGTATGCCGACGCCTGATGCGCTGATGGAGAAGCGGGGATTGAAAAATTAAGCAAGGTATCTTGTGAAGCCAAGGCTCTAACAGTATTGCGTGCCTGTCATGCAAAATTCATCCTCTACAATTCTTATTCTTGGTGCTCTTTCTGCAATCGCAGCTGCATATTCAAGGCTCCGAGCCCGCGAGGGCGCGGTCCTT
>JBOFIL010000437.1:0-2468 GCA_051650165.1 Allobosea sp. | reverse complement strand
CAGCCTCATGCAGGCCGTCACGAATGTGTCATTGATTTGTCACCTCAACTTCGTGCTAACCTGTCGACAAGGACGACAGCGCGGCATTCTCCATGTCGCATTCATCAATGTCGCCATCGGGAGGTCAATCATGTTCCATACGCTTCGTTCGACCCTGCTCGCCGCCACGCTTCTCGGCTCAGCTGGCTCTGCCATGGCTCAGACCGAGCTCCAATGGTGGCATGCCATGACCGGTGCCAACAATGATGTGATCGTGCGGCTGGCCGATGAGTTCAATGCTGCCCAGAAGGATTACAAGGTTATCCCCACCTACAAGGGCTCCTATCCTGACACGCTGAATGCCGGCATCGCTGCCTTCCGCGCCGGCCAGGCCCCACACATCATGCAGGTGTTCGAGGTCGGCACCGCGACGATGATGGGCGCGAAGGGCGCGATCAAACCGGTTCAGGATATGATGAAAGAAGCCGGCGAAGCGTTCGACCCGAAAAGCTATCTGCCTGCCATCACCGGCTATTATTCGACCGTGAAGGGGGAGATGCTGTCCTTCCCGTTCAACTCGTCCTCCGCCGTGATGTGGTTCAACAAGGATGCTTTCCGCAAGGCGGGCCTCAACCCCGATGCGCCGCCCAAGACATGGCCGGAGGTGTTCGACCATGCCAAGAAGCTGAAAGCCGCCGGCTGGGACAAATGCGGCTTCTCGACAGCCTGGATCACCTGGGTAAATGTCGAGCAGCTGGGCGCCTGGCACAACACGCCGATCGGCACCAAGGCCAATGGCATGGACGGGTTCGACACCACCTTCCAAATCAATGCGCCGCTCTATGAGCGCCACCTCACCAATCTGGTCGAACTTCAGAAGGACAAGACCTTCGATTATTCCGGCCGCACCAACACCGGTGAAGGACGCTTCACCTCCGGCGAATGCCCGATTTTCATGACCTCGTCGGCCTTCTTCGGCAATGTGCGCGCCAATGCCAAATTCGAGTGGGGCAATGCCGTGATGCCACATTATCCCGATGTAGCCGGCGCGCCGCAGAACTCGATCATCGGCGGGGCCTCGCTCTGGGTGATGGGTGGCAAGCCGGCAGCTGAATACAAGGGTGTCGCCAAGTTCTTCACCTTCCTCTCCGATGTCGATCGTCAGGTGAAGCTGCACACGGAGTCCGGCTATCTGCCGATCACAAAAGCGGCCTATGACAAGGTGAAGGCATCCGGTTTCTACAAGGACAGGCCCTTCCTCGAAACACCGCTCTTGCAGCTCAACAACAAGGAGCCGACGGAGAATTCGCGCGGCCTGCGCTTTGGTTCCTTCGTGCAGATCCGTGACATCTTCGCCGAGGAAATTGAGTCTGCGCTCAATGGCCAGAAAGCCCCGAAGGCAGCGCTTGATTCAGCGGTCGAGCGCGGCAATGGCATGCTCCGTCAGTTCGAGCGGACTGTGACTCGGTGAGATAAAACAATGGGCAGCAGCCTTCTCCCCCTGCGGGAGAAGGTGGCGCGGCACGCGCCGGATGAGGGGTAAAACCACTTGATCGACAGAAGTAGCTTCCCCCTCACCCAACCACACTTCGCGTGGCTACCCTCTCCCGCAGGGGGAGAGGGGAAACGTGCCGACTGCCCGCTCTCATGACCAAGACCGCGCATTTCAAAGGCCTGTTGATCCCGCTGATGCTGCTCGCGCCGCAATTGGCGATCACTTTCGTGTTCTTTTACTGGCCAGCGAGCCAGGCGGTCTGGCAGTCCTTCCTCGTGCAGGACGCATTCGGCATGTCGACCGAATTCGTCTGGTTCGAGAATTACCGCACACTTTTCACCAAGCCGGATTATTTCAAGGCGCTGTGGAACACTGTGGTGTTCTCCACCTTCGTCACCACGCTCTCGCTCGGCATCGCTCTGCTGTTTGCGGTGATGGCAGACCGCCACATCCGCGGGCATCAGGTGTTCACCACGCTGCTGATCTGGCCCTATGCGGTCGCGCCCGCAATCGCAGGCGTGCTGTGGCTGTTCATGTTCGATCCATCGCTCGGCATGATCGGGCGCTGGCTGAACGCCATCGGCATCAACTGGAACCCGCGCCTCAACGGCAACCAAGCCATGACGCTGGTTATCATGGCGGCTGTGTGGAAGCAGATCAGCTACAATTTCCTGTTCTTTCTGGCCGGGCTCCAGGCCATCCCGAAAAGCGTGATCGAGGCCGCGACCATTGATGGCGCACGCGCCTGGCGGCGGTTCTGGACCATTGTGTTCCCGCTGCTCTCGCCCACCACATTCTTCCTGCTGGTGGTCAACATCGTTTATGTGTTTTTTGACACCTTCGGCATCATCGACACCATGACCGGCGGCGGGCCCTCAAAAGCCACAGAGACGCTGGTCTACAAGGTCTATTCCGATGGCAAGGGCGGCTCGGATCTGGGCGGCTCAGCGGCGCAATCGGTGATCCTGCTGATGATCGTGATCTGCCTGACAGC
>JBOFIL010000436.1:0-3464 GCA_051650165.1 Allobosea sp. | reverse complement strand
TGGATGGTCGGGACAAGCCCGACCATGACGGGAGAGTTGTGAAATCAGGCACCCGTGACATCAAGCGCCTCCTTCAATGTGGCGAGGACATCGCATCCTGTGAAAACATAGCCGGATATGCCGGCAGCCGTGAGCTGCGCCTCAAGCTCAGCCGGCTTTCCGGCGAGCCAGACTTTCCGTGCGCCGCTGGCCATCAGCGCCATGGCAGCATCGCTTGCCTCTTCCACATAAAATGCATCAGATGAGCAGATGCAGGCGATGGTCGCGCCGCTCGCCTTGAAGGCATCGGTGAGGGCAACAAGGTTCGTGCCGCCCTCCTCCGCAAAGCCATCATTGGCAGGGGCCTGTATCCCGCCAGCCTCGAAGAGCGCGCGGGCAAAGGTGGCGCGCGCGTTAAAATCGGCGATGCGCCCCAGATTTGCGAGGAAGATGGCGGGGCGTGTGCCGGTGCTGGCCAGCTGCGCATCGGCACGATCGCGCAAGGCCTCGTAAGCCTGCGAGAGACGGATGGACGGCAGCGCAACGGGGCCAGATTTTGCTGATGGGGCGGGCATCACGCCTTCCACAACATCCGGTTTCGGCTCGCTGAGATTGGGAAACTCGCTCACCCCTGTCAGCGGTGTGCGCCGTGTGCCTAGGCCCTTGTCTCGGCTGGCGCGAATGCCTGCCACCTTGGCCTGAAGCATGCCGCTCTCAAGCGCCGCGGTAATGCCGCCCACCTGCTCAATCGCCTGGAACATGGCCCAGCCAGCGGCGCATAGCTCGTCTGTCAGCGCTTCAAGACCACCCGAACCAGCGGCGGGGTCAGCGACGCGCCAGAGGTTAGATTCTTCCAGCAGCACGTGCTGCGTGTTGCGCGCCGTGCGCCGCGCGAAGCCATCGGGCAGGCCCTGCGCAAGGGAATGCGGCAGCACGCTGATACTGTCCGCCCCGCCAATGCCACTTGAGAAAACCGCAATGGCATTGCGTAGCATGTTCACGGGCGCATCAATCCGGGACATCATCCGCCACGCTGTTTCGGCATGGACATGGATGGGTGCCGGCTCAAGTCCGCACGCTTCTTCTACCCGCGCCATCAACTTGCGCAATGCCCGCAGCTTGGCGATGCCGAAGAGCTGATCCGCATCGACGGCAAGCGTGAAGGAGAGCCGCTCGCGCGCCGCCTCAAGAGGCATACCGCCGGCTTCCAACGCGCGCAGATACGCGACAGCGCAGGCAAGCGCATAGCCCAGCTCCTGCCCCTCCGAGCCGCCCGCTTCATGGATGGCGCGGGCATCAATGCGCACAAAGCGCCCGCCTATGCCTGCCTTGTGCAGATCAGCCGTGATGCTGGCCATGTTCGCGAGCAATTGCGGCATTGGCAGCGGCGCAGCGCCTGTGCAGGCAAAATCGCCGACCGGATCAAGGCCGAGATCAACGTCAAGCTGATCAGGCTGCAATTTTCGCCTCGCTGCAAGCCTTGGCAGCAACTCGGCCATGCGCCTTCCATCAAAGGGCGCAGTCTCGATGCGCAAGGTGATCAGATCAAGAAATACGCCTTCTAGTAAGGTATCGAGATCGGCCAGATCATTGACGATCAGGCCAAACCCGCGCGCGGTGGCTGCGCCCTTGAGCACAAGCGCGAGGCTGCTCGCCCCGCCTTCCAGATCAGCCATGACCTGCCTGTGAGCGGCATCGGCATCGGCCAAGTCAATGCGCTGAGCAATCTGCCAGCGCGCGCCGGCTTCTGCCCGCAGCACAGCCTCGGAGCCTTCACGGCGCGGGTAAAGCGGCTGAATGGCAAAGCCGTCCGCACCACGCGAAACAAGCCTCTTCTCAAAATCTGCACCCTTGAGCGCTTTCTCGACAGCCGCGCGCCACTGCGTATCGCTTGCAGCTGGGAACGTGTTGGAGAAGATCGTTGGCTCGGCGCTGGACATATCAGAGCGGGTCATGGGCGAATGGGCTTGCCGCCCCTGGCGTGCGTCGCGGCCTTATCGAAACCCACCAGAGCGGGCTTGGGAAAGTGAGCGGTCTGCATGTCTGGTCCTCAGCCTTTGATTTCTGTGGTGTGGCAATGCGCAGCTCAGCCAGCAAATTCCATCATCACGGCATCGACGGCAAGTGATTGCCCGACTTGCGCCATCACGCTCTTGACCACGGCGTCCCTCTCGGCGCGCAGCACGTTCTCCATCTTCATCGCCTCGACGATGGCGAGGGAGTCGCCAGCCTTGACCTCCTGCCCGGCTGCTACGAACACGGCCTTGACCAGCCCCGGCATCGGGCAGAGCAGGAACTTGCCTGTGTCGGCTGCGACCTTCTCCGGCATCAGCGAGAGCAGTTCGGCCTCGCGCGCCGTGTAGATTGTGGCTCTGGCATGCGCGCCGGCAAAGCTGAGCGTCACGCCATTGAGAACGGCGCGCACCTGCATGGCGACAGGCTTGCCGTCAATCTTGCCCTGCCAGACAGGGTTGCCGGGCTGCCAATCGCTTTCCAACATGAGCGACGTGGCTTCGCCCTTCAGGATCACTGCGGTGCGATCTCCATCAGCAGCGGCACCTGCCTCAAAGCGGGCGCTGCCCAGATGCACGACCCTGTGTGTGGCAAACCGCACGCTTGTCCCCTGGCTCATCTGGCCGGAGATGCCGCGCTTGCGGGCGTTCAACTTGTTATCGATGGACACCGCGACCGCCGCCATAGCGCGCGCGGTGTCACCCTCAGGCTGTGGCGGCGAAAAGCCCTCCGGGAATTCCTCGGCAATAAAGCCAGTTGAGAGCCGGCCCTCCACCCAGCGCGGATGACGCATCAGCGTGGTGAGGAAGGGGATGTTGTGGCGGATGCCCTCAATGGCGAAGGCATCGAGCGCGCGGGCCTGCGCCTCGATCGCCTCATTGCGTGTTGGCGCATGGCTGACCAGCTTGGCGATCATCGGATCATAGAAAATCGAGATGTCGCCGCCTTCCGTGACGCCCGTATCGTTGCGGATGGTTGCTGTTCCATCCGCCCCTTCCGCAGGCGGGCGATAGGTCACCAGCCGGCCCGTGGAGGGCAGGAAGTTGCGCGTCGGGTCTTCGGCATAGATGCGGCTTTCCACCGCCCAGCCATTGAGTTTCACATCGGACTGCGCGATTGCCAGCTTCTCACCGGCCGCGACGCGGATCATCTGCTCGACCAGATCGATGCCGGTGATCATCTCGGTGACCGGATGCTCGACCTGAAGACGCGTGTTCATCTCCAGGAAAAAGAAGCTGCGATCCTGGCCGGCGACAAACTCCACCGTGCCGGCTGAATCGTAGTTCACGGCCCTTGCCAGCGCGACAGCCTGCTCGCCCATGGCGCGGCGGGTGACCTCATCGAGCAGCGGCGACGGCGCTTCCTCGATGACCTTTTGATTGCGGCGCTGGATCGAGCATTCGCGCTCGCCGAGGTAAATCACATTGCCATGCTTGTCGCCCAGCACCTGAATCTCGATGTGGCGCGGGTTG
>JBOFIL010000435.1:0-3133 GCA_051650165.1 Allobosea sp. | reverse complement strand
CTATTTGAGTTCTATGTCCATTTATCTATTTTAGTTCCATAATATGTCTTATGCGAAAATTAGATTGCTTGTTGGGCGCAGGTTCACTGGTGCATGATCGCCCTGACGTCACGTGTAATCGGCAAATGACGGCAATGGGAAAAGCCATTCATAAATTTGACTTTTGTGGCTGAATGGCGCATCTCCCCGCGCATCCGATGGCGCGCAGTGTGTTCAAAGTCGCGCCTCGGTTCTTCAGAGCCAATCCGGGCAATGAAGGACCGTTTGATCGCAGACTTGTTCGCAACCCAAGTTTCGCAAGGCCAGCCGCGCGAACCGTGCCCTGAAAGATACTTATCCAAATGTCATTCGCTGATCTTGGCCTGAGCGACAAGGTGCTCGCTGCCGTCAACGCCTCTGGTTACACCACGCCGACCCCCATCCAGTCTCAGGCCATTCCGCATGTGCTCGCGCGCAAGGATGTGCTGGGCATAGCGCAGACCGGCACCGGCAAGACAGCTGCCTTCACCCTGCCAATGCTGACCTTGCTTGAGCAGGGCCGCGCGCGGGCGCGCATGCCGCGCACGCTGATCCTGGAGCCCACGCGCGAGCTCGCCGCGCAGGTCGAAGAGAATTTCATCAAATACGGCGTGAACCACAAGCTCTCCGTGGCGCTGATCATTGGCGGCGTTTCATTCGGGGATCAGGATGCCAAGCTGACGCGCGGCGTCGATGTGCTGATCGCGACGCCGGGTCGCCTGCTCGACCATCAGGAGCGCGGCAAGTTGCTGCTCACCGGCGTCGAGCTGCTCGTCATCGATGAAGCAGACCGCATGCTCGACATGGGCTTCATCCCGGACATTGAGCGCATCTGCAAGCTGGTGCCCTTCACGCGCCAGACGCTCTTTTTCACGGCAACCATGCCGCCCGAGATCACGCGCATCTCCGAGCAGTTCCTGCATAATCCCGTGCGGATAGAGGTGGCACGCCCCTCCTCCACCTCAGCCACGATCACCCAGCGGCTCATCGCCAGCGGCTCGAAGGATTACGACAAGCGCGAAGTGCTGCGTGGCCTGATCAACGAGGCAGTCGACCTCAAGAACGCGATCATCTTCTGCAACCGCAAGAGCGAAGTCGCGGTTCTGCACCGCTCGCTGGTGCGCCATGGCTTCGCAGCTGTCGCGTTGCATGGCGACATGGATCAGAAATCACGCATGTCTGCGCTGGATTCATTTCGCAAGGGCGACATGACCATTCTTGTTGCGTCCGATGTGGCCGCACGCGGGCTCGATATTCCGGATGTCAGCCATGTGTTCAATTACGATGTGCCGCATCACGCAGAGGATTATGTCCACCGCATTGGCCGCACAGGCCGGGCGGGCCGCTCCGGTGCATCCTTCACGCTGGTGACGCGCAGCGACGAAAAATCTGTCGCTGCCATCATCAAACTGATCGGCCAGGGCATTGAATGGCAAGGCAAGCCAGCCTCCGAACTTGTCGAGAGCGAGTCCTCCGATGATCGTGGCGGGCGGGCAAAGCGCAGCCCGGAACGGCGGCGCGGACGCGGCGAGAAGCCGTCATCCTCGCGCCATGATGCGGCCAGAGAGAGCGATAAAAGCCGCGCCTCAAGCCCATATGATGAAGATGAGCCGGCTGCTATGCCCGTTTCTTCAGAGCGAGCGCCCTCTCCTGCTCCGTCAAGGCCAGCGAATTCCAGGCCATCGAATTCCAGGTCAGCGAATTCCGGGCCAGCGAATTCCGGGCCAGCAAATTCCGCCGAGGCCAAAGCTCCATCGCGCAATCGCGAGCGCGTGGATGCTGGCGGTGATGATGGCCCGCAGGTCAAGGGCATGGGAGATCACATGCCAGCCTTCCTGATGCGCGGCACCGGCCACACGCGCAGGTAGAATATACCCCCTGAAAAAACCTGTCGTTAATTCTTCTCCGCTAGCTTTGGTGTGCGGCAAGCGTCCACATGATTGGGGCAATCGGCTTGCACCGAGGCAAAGCTGAAGATGATTCAAACAGACAGGCAAGAGCCGGGCTTTGATCTTGCCGATGAGGCCCTTGCCTTGATGCGCAAGCATGGCTCGCCGGCCTATCCGCGCTCTTTCGAGGTCTGGTATGCGCATCTTTCCGGTGAGAACCCGGCCCTCTGCGCAGCCATGACAGCCGCCCTCGAACAATCGCCAGAGGTTGGCGTCGCCCAGATTGACACGTTGTATGATCGTTATCTGGGACAGACCAAGTTCACGACACAGGCAGAAAGATCCAGCGCGGCGGTCATTGCCGAAATCAATAGCCTGATGAAAATCATCAACGAGGCAACGGGCACCCACAAGCGTTATGGTGTCTCGCTTAAGGCATTGTCGAGCGATCTGGACACAGAGGAAGATCATCAGCGCGTCCGAGAGATTATCGAGTCACTTGTGATTGCGACCAAGGACGCCGCGACAGACAACTCCCAGCTTGAGAAAAACCTCAATGAATGCCGGATGGAAATCCATCATCTGCGCGAGGCGCTGGAATCAACACGAGCCGACGCCCTCACCGATGCCCTCACAGGCCTCGCCAATCGCCGTCATTTCGAGGAAATGCTGCAAAAATCCATCGATCAGGCCACCCTCACCCATGAGCCTTTCGCGCTGGTGATGTGCGACATCGAGTTCTTCAAGCGCTTCAATGATCAGCACGGACACATGACAGGCGATCAGGTGCTGCGCCTGGTGGCAAACACGATCAAGCAAAAAGCGAAAACAACAGCAATCCCCTGCCGTTATGGCGGCGAGGAATTTGCCATTATCCTGCCCCAGGCCGATGTTGTGGCTGGCAGGGTCGCGGCAGAAACCATCCGGCAGGCACTGCTCACGCGTGAGCTTGTCATTCGCTCCACCGGCGAGTCGATTGGCCGCGTGACCATTTCACTGGGCGTTGCGGCCTATCGGCGCGGCGATACCGCAGCGAGCATCATCGACCGATCAGATCATTGCCTGCTGCGCGCCAAGCGCAACGGCCGCAACCGGACGATTATCGAGGATGCTGCTGTCTTGCCCGAGACCAAGGTCGCTTGAGCTCAACCTGCCGTTGCGGTGTCAAGCTTCACTGGCTCGATGGCAACGGACTCGCCACATCCGCAGGCTGAGACCTGATTGGG
>JBOFIL010000434.1:0-4320 GCA_051650165.1 Allobosea sp. | reverse complement strand
ATTTCTGCTCGGCGATGCGCTTGAAATATGTGTCCTTACCGAAATCGAACTCATGATTGCCGGGCACGAAGACATCGAGCCCGATCATGTTCTGCAGCTCGACGATATGCGCGCCCTGATCGAAGCCGGACATCAGCGAGGGTGAGAAGCAATCGCCCGCATGGGCAAAGAACACCGGCACGCCGCGCTCCCGCTCGGCCTTCGCGATGGCAGCAACGCGAGCAAAACCGCCGCGCCCCTTCTCGCCGCCCATCTTGTAGATGTCATTGACCAGAAGCAGCGTGAATGTCGGCTTCGGTGCTTGCCCGAACGCATTGCCGGCTAGCGCGGCTGCGGCAGGCGCTGCGATGAGGCCAATGGCCTTGCGGCGGGTGATGGCGGACATGGTGGACTCCTAGCGCGAAGCAGTGCGGTGCCTCTTCTAGCGCAGGCCAACGTGCAGGCCAACGTGGGGGCCGGCGTACAGGCCAGCGAGCAGGAAAATCAGGCGATTGGTTTTTGCGCGCCAGCGCTTTAATGAGCGAACAGCATTCGCCATTTTCAGATCGAGCCCCCCATGACAGATACCCAACCAGACCAACTCACTTTGCCGGATCGCCTTTCGGCAGACCCGGACAGCCCGTTCCACAATGCCGCGCTGATGGAGCGCGGCGTGGGCGTGCGCTTCAAGGGTGTCGAAAAGACCAATGTCGAGGAGTATTGCCTCTCGGAAGGCTGGATCAGGGTTTCGGCCGGCAAGACAATGGATCGCCGCGGCCGACCAATGACCATCCTGCTCAAAGGCCCGGTCGAGGTCTGGCTGAAGGATTGAGGCAGCAGGATTGAGGCCGCGCGGTTTTCGCGCTTGGCCTCGCCATAATGGCCTGAACCGATGCTGCGCTGACGGCGTAGATTGATGCAGGATGTCGCGGAGTTTCAGTGCTGCGATCATATTATTTCGGAAAGCAGAAAATGAACGCCATCAGCCGCCCGCCCGTGCCCATGCCTGAAGTTCGCCTGCCGGGTGACCATCCGCCTGTGAAGGCCGGCAAGGTCGGCGTGCTACTCATGAATTTGGGCACGCCGGAGGGCACGAGCTACTGGCCGATGCGCGCCTATCTCAAGGAGTTCCTCTCCGACAAGCGCGTGATCGAGACCAACCGCTTCGTGTGGTGGATGGTTTTGAACGGCATCATCCTCACCATCCGTCCGAAGAAAAAGGGGCATGACTACGCCTCGATCTGGAACAAGGAGCGCAATGAGGGCCCGCTCAAGACCATCACCCGCAGCCAAACCGAGAAGCTCGCCGCGAGCATGGCCGGCTTGGGCAATGGCCGCATCGTGTTCGATTGGGCGATGCGCTATGGCTTCCCCGATGTGAAAAGCCGGATGCAGGCGCTGCTGGACCAGGGCTGTGAGCGTGTGCTGATTGTGCCGCTCTATCCGCAATATGCCGCGCCAACTTCCGCGACAGCCTGCGACCATGCTTTCCGCGCGCTGATGGAGATGCGCTGGCAGCCGGCCATTCGCGTCGCGCCGCCTTGGCATGATGATCCGGCCTATGTGAAGGCGGTTGCGCAATCTGTCCGCGACCATATCGCGACGCTGGAACAAGAGCCCGAGGTGGTCCTGTGCTCCTTCCATGGCATGCCGAAATCATACCTCATGCGCGGCGACCCCTATCACTGCCATTGCGCCAAGACCTGGCGGCTGGTGCGCGAGGAGCTGGGCTGGCCGGCGGATCGCTTCGTGATGACATTCCAGTCGCGCTTCGGGCCGGAAGAATGGCTGAAGCCCTATACTGACGAGACGGTGGCGGGGCTGGCCAAACGCGGCATCAAGCGCATGGCGATCATCGCGCCGGGCTTCACGGCGGATTGCCTTGAGACGCTCGAAGAACTCGATGTCGAGAACCGCGAGATTTTCCTTCAAAATGGCGGCGAGCAGTTCAGCTACATTCCCTGCCTGAATGATTCAGAGGGCGGCATGGATGTGATCCGCACGGTCGTCGAGCGAGAACTGATGGGCTGGGTTTGAATTCTCACGTCATGCACGGCCTTGTGCCGAGCATCCACGGTTTTGCAGTGGTTCAAGCAAGTCGTGGATGGTCGGGACAAGCCCGACCATGACGGCGAGAGGGCAGAACTCTAGCCCCCGCTAACCACATGTTCACCATATCCATGTGCTTTGGAGCCAGCAACGAGACAGCACAGGCGAGTGGCAAGATGAGCGGCAAGATGTGGACAAAATGGGTGTTGGTGATCGGCGCAGCCGGTTTTGTGGTCTTGCCGGCCCTCGCGCAGCAGCAGCCGGCCAAACCTGCGCAGGCCAAACCTGCTCAAACCAAACCTGCCGCGCCGGCCAAGCAGGGTTTTGGCGCGTATTTGCAAACGCTCTGGCCGCTGGCGCAGGCACGCGGCATTCCGCGCGGTGTCTTTGATGCGGCGATTTCCGGCCTGACGCCGGACACCTCCATCATTGCACTGACCAAGAAACAATCCGAGTTCGTCAAGCCGATCTGGGGCTATCTCTCCAGCGCGGTCACCGGCGGGCGCATCGGGCGCGGCCAGCAGGCGGGCCAGCAACATGCCTCGGCGCTCAGCGCAGCCGAGAGCCGCTACGGCGTGCCCAAGGAGATCATTCTCGGCATCTGGGGCATGGAGACCAATTACGGGTCTTACACAGGCGACAAGGATGTGTTTCGCTCGCTGGCCACGCTGGCCTGGCAGAAATACCGCGGCGAATTCTTCCGCGATGAACTGATCAACGCCATGGAAATCCTCGCCAAGGGCAAGGCAGACCGGGCCGAGATGAAGGGTTCATGGGCGGGCGCGATGGGCCACACCCAGTTCATGCCTTCAAGCTATCTGCAATATGCGGTCGACATGTCGGGTGATGGACATGCGGACATCTGGGACTCGCCCACCGATGCGATTGGCTCCACCGGCAACTACCTCAAGGGTTATGGCTGGCAGGCGGGGCTGCCCTGGGGCTTCGAGGTTGAGCTTCCCACCGGGCTCGATTTGCGCACCATCAAGCGCGGTTTTTCGGCCTGGGGGCAGGCTGGCGTGAAGCGCATGGATGGCGCAGCGATGCCATGGAATGGCGAGGCGAGCCTGTTCCTGCCAGGTGGCATTACCGGGCCGGCATTTCTCGTCACGGCGAATTACGACGTGATCAAGAAATACAACAATTCCGATGCTTATGCGCTGGCGGTGGCGCATCTGGGCGACCGCATCATGGGCCGCGCCGGCATTCAGGGCGATTGGCCAAGCGATGAGCCACAGCTCTCCAAGCCACAGCGCGAAGAGGTGCAAAAACGCCTGAAAGCGCTGGGGCACTACAACGACAAGATCGACGGGCGGCTGGGCTCCGGCACACGCGAGGCCGTGCGCCGCTTCCAGCTGGCCAATGGCATGGTGGCCGATGGCTATGCCAATCCGGCACTGCTAGCGAAGCTGCGCAGCGCTGCAAGGTGAGGCTTTAGGCGAGCGCCCCCGCAGCCCTCAGCCGCCCCACCTCGATGCCATTCCAGTTGCGCATGACGGGCGCAAGCAATGGTACCATGGCGGCCTGTTCGGCCTCGCTGAGAGGCAAGAGCCTTGCGGCGAGCGTGGCCATCACAACTTCCGCCGCGCGGGTGCCGCCATCATCGCATTTGAGCGCGATGCCATATCCCAATTCAGGAATGGCAGCGCAGAATACGCCTTCAGCGCCAGTCTTGGTGAAGATACGCGCGCCCAGAGCCTGCATGATGCGCGTGTCGAACCGGCCTGAGCCCGCCACCATGTGCGGATGCGCTGCCACAGCCATGCGGATACGGCTTGCGGCTTTGGCGCGTTCAGGGCCCATTCCTGTGCCTGAGCCAAAGCGGGCAAAGCCCAGCGCCATGGCGCTCAAGGGTATGGCGTAGGTCGGGATCGAGCAACCATCAATGCCCATCTGGTCCGGCGTGTGCGCTGCGCCTGTCATGTCCTCCATAGCGCCGGCAATGGCGCGCTGCACGGCATGGCCAGGCTGGATGTAGCCGGCGGGGTCTTCATCCAGCCCGCAGGCAAGGCAGATGAAGCCGGCATGCTTGCCGGAGCAATTGTTATGCAGTGCCGAGGGCCTTTGCCCTGTGGCCGCCAGCGCGCGCGCCGCGCGCTCGCCCATCGGCCAATGCGCGCCGCATTCGAGGCAGGAGGCATCGCGACCTGCCTTTGCCAGCATGCTTGCCGAGGTTTGCGCATGAATGGGCTCGCCAGAATGTGACGAGACGGCGAGCGCAATCTCATCTGCGCTCAGGCCATATGTGTCGGCGAAGCCACCCTCTATCAGCGGTAGCGCCTGCAACGCCTT
>JBOFIL010000433.1:0-4883 GCA_051650165.1 Allobosea sp. | reverse complement strand
GGTGGCTGCGGTCGCACGCTGACCGACGAGCATGGCTACTACTTTTTCCGCACGGTGAAGCCGGGTGCTTACCCTTGGCGCAACTGGGTCAACAATTGGCGCCCTGCCCATATCCATGTCTCGGTGTTCGGCTCGGGCTTTGCGCAGCGCCTGATCACGCAGATGTATTTCGAGGGCGATCCTCTCATCGCAAAATGTCCGATTGTCGCGACAATTCCTGATCAACAGGCCATCGAGCAGCTGATTGCACCGCTTGACCTCAACGCCGCCATTCCGCTCGATTGCCTCGCCTACAAGTTCGACATCGTGCTGCGCGGGCGGCGCTCGACGCTGTTCGAGAACCGGCTGGAGGGAAACTGACCATGGTCCAGCCGCTGAATTATCTCAAAGAAACCGCCTCCCAAACAGCCGGGCCCTATGTGCATATCGGGCTCGCCCCCGGCGCTGCGGGGTTTGACATCTACGATCACGAACTTGGGCAGGATATTGCGGGGCCGGATGCCGCTGGCACACGCATCCGCATCGAAGGGCTGGTCTATGATGGCGCCGGCGCGCCCGTGAAAGATGTGCTGATCGAAGCCTGGCAAGCAGATGCCGCCGGCATTTATCCGCACCCGCAAGACCCGCGCCACGCCAAGGCCGCCAAGGGCTTTCGTGGCTTCGGCCGCGTCATCACCGATTTCGAGACTGGGGTCTGGGGTTTTGACACCATCAAGCCCGGAAAGGTGCCTGGGCGCTCAGGGCGCGTGCAAGCGCCGCATATCAGCCTCTGGCTGGTGTCGCGCGGCATCAATATCGGACTCAACACGCGGCTCTATTTCACCGATGAGGCCGAGGCCAATGCAGCTGACCCGGTGCTCAACCTCATCGAACAGGATGTGCGCCGCACCACACTTCTGGCCACGCCCAGCTTGCGTGATGGCAAGCCGGTCTACCGTTTCGACATCCGGCTTCAGGGCGATGGCGAAACCGTGTTCTTCGACATTTGAAAGCGCCTATTGCCATGAGTTCACCGAGCAACACGCCTGTTGTTATCACAGTCGCGATAACCGGCTCACTGCCGCAGAAATCCGACAATCCGGCAGTGCCGATCACCATCGCGGAACAGGTAGAATCGACCCATGAAGCCTATGAGGCGGGTGCCACTTTGCTGCATGCGCATGTGCGCATGGAGGATGGCAAGCCAAGCTCGGACCCTGAGCGCTTCGCGCGATTGATGGAGGGCGTGAGGCGACATTGCCCCGGCATGATCATCCAGCTTTCCACAGGTGGACGCTCTGGGGCAGGGCGCGAGCGTGGCGGCATGATCCCGCTGAGGCCCGATATGTGCTCGCTGTCGACGGGCTCATGCAATTTCCCGGCGCGCGTCTATGAGAACAGCCCGGAGCTGGTGGAGTGGCTCGCCGCCGAGATGCTCGCTCATGATGTGAAGCCTGAAATCGAGGCCTTCGATCTCTCGATGATCTTCAAGGCAGTCGATATGGTACAGGCCGGCCACATCAGGGGGCCGCTGCATGTGCAGTTTGTCATGGGCGTAAAGAACGCCATGCCGGTCGATCGCGCCAGCTTCGAATTCTACATCGCGACGCTGGCGCGGCTTGCCCCCGATGCGACATGGACCGGGGCCGGCATTGGCCGCCATCAGGAAACACTGGCGCGCTGGAGCATCGAGCTTGGCGGCCATTGCCGCACCGGGCTTGAGGATAACGTCCGGTTGGATCGCAACACACTTGCACCCTCCAACGCCGCTCTGGTCAGGCGCGTGGTCAATATAGCGGCAGAATTTGGCCGCCGGCCCGCAACGCCCCCTGAGGCGCGCGCCATGCTGGGCCTCAGGCCTGCCACAGCCTGAACCACGCAGGGGTCCATAACCCCTCTAGCGCTGGCCAATCACCATGAAGCGCGTGTAGCGGCGCTGCACAAACTCGCCCGCGAACACGACCTTGGAAAGCCCGAGAAGCGCGGAAAGCTCTGCCGCGCTGTCCACACAGGAAATATGCTCGGGCATCACACGGTAGTTGTTGGATTGCACCAGCACATTGATGCCGCGCGGCAGGCCGGCGGCCCACAGCCCCGGATCTGGGATATGCTCGGCGCTGGTGTTGACCACAAGATCCTGCCCGAGATCCACGCCCGCCGGCCATTGATGGGCGTACATGTCGCCCGTCAGGGCTTTGAAACGGCCCTGATCGGCAAAGCGCTGATTGAGCCGTTGCGCTACGCTCGCGCAGGAAGGATCAAGATCGAGGCTGTCGACACTGCCGAGCGTGAAGCGTGGATCGTTGAGCAGCATGGCGGAGAGAATGCCGATCCAGCCCCCCAGCACGGTTATCTGGTTGAATTCCCCCCCCAGGCTCTCGTAAAGGGCATTGAGTGCCCAGGCTTTCGAGGCCACCTGCTTCGGGTTAAACGCTGCGGGAAAGGGTGCTTCGGGGTAAGCCGCCACGGAATTGGCGATGTCGGCAACGAGCGGGGAGCCATGATAGGCCGCAATCCCCCGCAACAGATCATGGACTTCCTCAAGCGAAAAGACGGGCGATGTCATGGAAACCTTGCATCTTGCGGCTAGCTGGAGCCTGGAACAGAACGGAAAACACAGACAGGTTGTAGAATGGCATACAACGGGTATTGTCTAGCCGCCTTGGCGGACAGCGGGCTTGTGATGTCGTTTTGGCGATACGGGGTGACAAAGAGTGAGTGGCAAGGGGCGCGCCGGAAACACATATGATTGAATCGGCTGCTGAGCAGAAGCAGGATCGCCTGAACGAGGTTCGTGTGCTGATGTACAGCCACGACACGTTCGGGCTCGGCCATTTGCGGCGTTGCCGCACGATTGCGCATGCCTTGGTCGAGAAGTTCAAGGGCGTGCATGTCCTGATCATTTCCGGCTCGCAGATCGCCGGCGCATTCGATTTCAAGGCGCGCGTGGATTTCGTCAAGGTGCCGAGCGTCATCAAGCTCTACAATGGCGAATACACATCCATCAGCCGCCACATCAACATCGATGAAACGCTTGGCTGGCGCAAAGAGATCATTCGCGCAACCGCAGCGTCCTATGATCCTGATCTCATGATTGTCGACAAGGAGCCGCTGGGCCTGCGCGGCGAATTGATGCCGACGCTGGACATGCTGAAGGCGCGCGGTTGCCGGCTGGTGGTGGGCCTGCGCGATGTCATGGATGACATCGAGGCCCTGAAGGCCGAATGGAGCGTGCGCGATGTGCTGCCGCGCATGGCGCAATATTTCGATGATGTCTGGGTCTATGGGCCCGAGGGGTTCCACAATCCCCTTGCGGGCATGGATCTGCCGCCCGGGCTGGGTGATCGCTTCTCGTATACAGGGTTCCTCCGGCGCGATCTGCCGGCGAGTGGCCTCAATGATGTCGAGGAGCTGCCGAAGAAGTATATTCTCGTGACAGCCGGCGGCGGCGGCGATGGCGCGCCGCTGATCCGTGCCGCGCTTGATGCCTACCGGCATCAGCCGGTGAAGGGGCATGATCTTGTCATGGTGCTCGGCCCCTTCATGCGCATGGAGGACCGGGAAGATATTCGCAGGCGCGCGGCTGGGCTTTCGCACATCCGGCTGATCGATTTTCACGCCCGCCATGAAATCCTGCTGCAAAAGGCGGCCGCCGTTGTCAGCATGGCGGGCTACAACACCTTCTGCGAAATTCTCTCGCTGAACCGGCGGGCACTGCTGGTTCCGCGCATCGCCCCGCGCGAGGAGCAGCTGATCCGCGCCCGCCGCGCCGCCGAACTTGGCCTTGTCGACATGCTGCTGCCCTCGCAGATCGATGACCCGGCGCTGTTCTCCGATGCGCTTGCGCGCCTGATCAAGCGCCCCCTGCCCATCGATGACCGCACGTCGAGCATGATGGATGGGCTGGACCAGATCTGCGATCTGGTGCGGGGCTTCTTCCCGCCTGATGCGCGGCGTGATGTGTTCCTCCCACCGGCGGCAGAATGACGCTTCAGGACAAGCCTGTCCTGTTTGTGCTGAAGGGGTATCCGCGACTGTCGGAGACCTTCATCGCGCAGGAAATCCTCACGCTCGAACAGCGCGGCATGGATATTCGCATCCTGGCCTTGCGCGAGCCCACAGACGACCGCGTGCACCCGGTGCATCGCGAGATCCGAGCGCCAGTATCGTACTTGCCGGAATATCTGCACAACGCGCCGCTGCGCGTGCTGTCTGGGCTGTTTGCCAGCCTGCGCCAGCCCGGATTTGGCCGCGCCTTACGGGCTTTCCTGAAGGATTTGCGCCGAGACCCGAGCCGCAACAGGCTGCGGCGCTTCGGGCAGTCTGCGGTGCTGGTGGCTGAACATGGGCAGGCCGTCTGCCGCCTGCACGCGCATTTCATCCATACGCCGGCGAGTGTCGTGCGCTATGCCAGCCTGATGACCGGCCTGCCGTGGAGCTGCTCGGCCCATGCCAAGGACATCTGGACTTCGCCGGATTGGGATCTGGCTGACAAGCTGGCCGGAGCTGACTGGACCGTGACCTGCACACGTATGGGTGCTGCACAGCTGGCCTCACTCGCGCCCGATCCTGCGCGCGTGCACCTTGTCTATCACGGGCTCGATCTGACGCGCTTTCCGGCCCTCACGCTGCCGCGCACCGCGCGAGATGGCAGCGATGCGGCAAAGCCAGTCGAGATCCTCACAGTGGCGCGGGCTGTGGAGAAGAAGGGCCTTGATCTACTCTTGAATGCGCTCGCTACGCTGCCGCAAGGATTGCACTGGCACTGGACTCATGTGGGCGGCGGCCAGACGCAAGCGCTGAAATCACAGGCCGAGGCGCTGGGCATGGCCGCGCGGTGCCGGTTCCTGGGCGCGCGCGACCAATCCGAGGTTCTGGCGCTGTATCGCACCAGTGACCTGTTC
>JBOFIL010000432.1:0-5241 GCA_051650165.1 Allobosea sp. | reverse complement strand
GATGCCGCCATGGGCAACCGCAACAGTTTCGCGCGTCACACTCTCCAGCCATGGCTGAACGCGCGCCGCCAGCATGGCGTAGCTCTCGCCTGAGGGCGGCGCATAGTTCCACTTGTCGGCGCGGCGCGCCTTGGCGCTTGCGGGGTCGCGCGCCTTGAGCTCGGGCCATGTCAGCCCTTCCCAGTCGCCGAATGTGAGCTCGCGCAGGCGCTCATCTGAGCGGAACACATGCTCATGAAGTCCCGAAACGCGTCGCAGGATCGTCATGGTCTCCTGCGCGCGCGAGAGGGGCGAGGCGACATAATCGAGATCGGCGAAATCGGGGCGGATTTTCGTCAGCCTTCGCGCGGCTTCTTCGGCCTGCACGCGGCCAAGATCATTCAGCGGAATATCGCGCCCGCCCTGAAGCCGGCCTTCGGCGTTCCAGTCGGTCTCGCCATGGCGGATGAGATAGAGGGCGGGGCGGATGATGCTGGTCACGTTCGCTCCCTGCCTGCGGCGTTTCTGGTCTGCCTTACTCGGCCTTGTCGAGGGTCATGTCGGGTGCTTCCGGGTTCTTCATGCCGACGACATGATAGCCGGAATCGACATGCAGGATTTCGCCGGTGATGCCTGAGGAGAGGTCCGAGCATAGGA
Organism: Allobosea sp.; assembly: GCA_051650165.1. Classification (GTDB taxonomy): domain Bacteria; phylum Pseudomonadota; class Alphaproteobacteria; order Rhizobiales; family Beijerinckiaceae; genus Allobosea. Next base: position 4,605 of record JBOFIL010000432.1, on the reverse strand, counting down.
ACGCGCCAGTGTTGCCCACCTCGTCGATGGTCACGGTGCGGCGCATCGGCGAGTTGTATTCGTTCCATTTCAGGATGTAGCGGAAATCGCCAATGCCGGAGGCTGCCAGCGTCTTGATCGGGCCGGCGGAGATGGCGTTGACGCGGATGTTTTTCGGCCCAAGATCGGCGGCGAGATAGCGCACCGACGCTTCGAGCGCGGCTTTTGCCACCCCCATGACATTGTAATGCGGCATCCATTTTTCTGCGCCGTAATAGGTGAGCGTGAGGAGCGAGCCGCCCTCGGTCATCAGCTTCTCAGCACGCTGGGCTATGGCCGTGAAGGAATAGCAGGAGATCAGCAGCGACTGAGTGAAATTGGCCTCGGATGTGTCGACATAGCGGCCTGTCAGCTCGTTCTTGTCGGAATAGGCGATGCAATGCACCAGGAAATCGATCTTGCCCCAGATGCGCTCGACCTCGGCAAACACCGCATCAATGGTGGCAGGATCGGTGACATCGCAATGGCCGACGACATGGGCGTTGAGTTCCGCAGCCAGCGGATCGACCCGCTTCTTCAGCGCATCGCCCTGATAGGTGAAGGCCAGCTCTGCGCCCTGCTCGTGCGCCGCCTTGGCAATGCCCCAGGCAATGGAGCGGTTATTCGCTACGCCCATCACCAGGCCGCGCTTGCCTGCCATAAAACCTGTTGCGCCCGCCATGCCCATGCCTCGTCCCAATTGCGTGTCTTTGCCACTGCGCTTGCCGCAGCTTTTGCTGTCACGCTGAAATATGATGCGCCCTCATAGACGAAGCCGCTACGCAACGGCAAGCGCGGCTGATGCATGGCGCGCCGCGCGCAATGTCACATCTGTGTGGGTGGCGTATGTGCGTGGAGGCGCGGTTCAGCTGCTGCGGGCGCGCATCAGCGCTGTCAGGTCATCATCGGCTTCGGGCAGGATGATGTCGAAGGCAAGCAGCAGATCGCCCCGCGCATTCTCCGGGCCGGCACCTTTTCCCCGCAGGCGGAAGACGCGCGTGCCGCTGGTCATGGGCGGCAGGTTCATCTCCACCTCGCCGGTGAGGGTCGGCACGCGCACGGGTCCACCAAGCACGGCAGTCTCCAGCGGCACGGCGATGCGGACCTTGAGATTGTTGCCCTCAACCTCGAAGCGCTCATCGGGCTTGATGCGGATGGTCAGCAGCACATCGCCGGGTTTTCCTCCTGACATGCTTGGCCGGCCAAGGCCGCGCAGGCGCATGACCTTGCCATCCGCCACGCCGGCCGGAATGGTGACCTCAACCTCGCGCTCCGTGCCGGATGCACCGCCACCAATCCGCACGCGCCGCGTGGTGCCGCTGATGGCCTCGGCAAGGCTCACCTCCATGCTGGCGGCAACATCCTCGCCGGCTTGCGGGCCAGCATTTGGCTTGCTGCCGGCCGTGCTGCCACCTTTGCTGCGTCCGGCCTGGCCCGCACTCTCGCCGGGGCCAAAGCCGGTATTGGCGCCGAAGATATGGCTGAAGATGTCCTGCGGATTAAAGCCGCCGGCTGACCCGCCGCGCGGGCCGCCTTGCCCGAAGGCATCGCCGGCATTGAACTCGAAATGACGCTCATTGGCTCCAGAGTGACTTGCCCCTGCACGACCAGCGCCGGAATGGCCGCGCCCGCCGCCAAAACCCTCGAAGCCGGAGAAGCGCGGCTTGCCTGTCGCATCGATCTCGCCACGATCGAATTGCGCGCGTTTCTTCGCATCGCCCAGGATTTCATAGGCACTGCTGGCCTCAGTGAAGCGCTCCTTGGCCTTGGGGTCCACGGCCTGGGGGTCATGGGCGTTACGATCCGGGTGGAACTGCTTGGCAAGCTTGCGGAAGGCCTTCTTGATGTCGGCCTCGCTTGCGTCGCGCTTCACGCCCAGGATCTGATAGGGATCACGCATGGCGGCAGATGGTTCCCGGCTGCATCATGATGTCTCATGTGGGGATATGTTGCGGGAATGCAACATGGGCGCGGGCCAGATTACCTGCTTCAATAATCAGGATTTGGCTGACTGCATCTCGCGGATGGACCATTCCCCGCCTGAGGGTCGGCAGGCAATGCCTTGCTGGCGGGCTGCGCCGGCTTGCAGGCTGGTGTTGGCTGTGAAGGCCCGGCAGATTTCATGGGCCTTGAGATAGGGCCCGCCTGTCGGAATGATCGCGCCCTTCATGCCGCTTTGCGGATTGCTCCAGGAGACATCGCGGCCATTGCCCTGCGGGTCGAGCGCCAGCGACATCGCGCCATGGGCGCGGCGCAAATCCTCCGGGCCAAGCTCTGCCGGAAAAGAGGGCGCTGGCTTCGAGACACGGGCTGAGAGTTCGCGCCCGCTGATGGGCTTGGAGCCAAATGAGGAGCCAGGCGAGGAGTGGTTCGCCACATGCGCCTTCAATGCCTCAGCCTTCAGTGGTAACGGCGCAGTGTTGGCGGGGCTCATGATTGAGGCTGTGGTTTTTGCTGCCGCAGGCTCATCATCAAGGCCTGCCAGTGGCATGGTGATGGAGCAGGCCGAGGTAAGCGCGCCAATCAGCGCGGCGAATGCGCAGGCGATCATGCGGCCACGCATCTCGCCATTGGCGCGCGCCGGCCTATACTCATCTGTGACACGATCTACGAACGCCACTGTATACAGCCCACCCAGGCAGAATTCCCAACTCCGAGGATTGAAGCATTGACTGCGTTAACAACGGGTGACTTCACCCAAACTTCCGAGCCTTATGCGCTGTTTGCGAGCTGGATGGAGGAGGCGGCCAAGTCCGAGCCGAACGACCCCAACGCCATGGCGCTGGCCAGCGTCGATGCCGATGGCCTGCCGAACCTGCGCATGGTTCTGCTCAAGGGGCAGGATGCGGGGGGCTTTGTGTTCTACACAAACACGCAGAGCCAGAAAGGCACCGAGCTGCTGGCGCACCCCAAGGCCGCAGTCCTGTTCCACTGGAAATCACTGCGCCGGCAAATCCGCATTCGCGGGCCGGTCAGCCTGGTGAGCGACACAGAAGCCGATGCCTACTTCGCCTCTCGCCCGCGCGACAGCCGCATCGGGGCCTGGGCCTCACAGCAATCTCGCCCGCTGGAGAGCCGCTTTGCGCTAGAGAAGGCCGTGGCGCTCTATGCCGCGAAATACGCCATTGGCGATGTGCCGCGCCCCCCGCACTGGACGGGGTTTCGCATTGATCCGGTCTATATAGAGTTTTGGAAGGATGGCGCGTTTCGCCTGCATGACCGGGTGGTGTTCCGCCGTGGCCTGGGCGACAGCGAATGGAGCCGTGAGCGGCTGTACCCCTGATGCAGCTGCTATATAGGCTAGTCATGGCTTCTTGCCCTTGAAGGGAATCCTCTATGTCCATGCCGCCGTTCAAACTGCCTGAGACCAAGCCGGGCGAGCGCCCGGTCATGCTGCTGACAGGAGCCTCGCGTGGCATAGGCCATGCCACGGTGAAGGTGTTCGCGATGGCGGGCTGGCGCATTCTGTCCTGCTCGCGTCAGGCCTTTTCGGAAAAATGCCCCTGGCCATCGGGCGCCGAGGATCATGTCCAGATCGATCTGGGCGACCCGGAAGACACGATGCGCGGCATTGCCGAAATCCGCGAGCGGCTTCGGAAAGAAGGCGGCAAGCTCAACGCGCTGGTCAACAATGCCGGCATTTCGCCCAAGGGGCAGAATGGCGCGCGTCTTGGCGCGGCCACCACCAGCTTCAATGATTGGGAGAAGGTGTTCCGCGTCAATTTCTTCGCGCCGATCATGCTGGCGCGTGGCCTGCTCGATGAGCTCAAGGCCGCGCAGGGCGCGATCGTGAACGTCACCTCGATTGCCGGCTCGCGCGTGCACCCTTTTGCCGGGGCGGCCTATGCGACCTCCAAGGCCGCACTCGCTGCGCTGACGCGTGAAATGGCCTCCGATTTCGGCCCGCTCGGCATTCGTGTCAACGCCATCTCGCCCGGTGAGATCGACACCTCCATCCTCTCGCCCGGCACCGAGAAAATCGTCGAGAAGCTGCCGCTCCAGCGCCTCGGGACCACCGAAGAGGTGGCGCGCACCATCATGTTCCTGTGCTCGGATGCCTCATCTTATGTCACTGGCGCGGAGCTGCACATCAATGGCGGCCAGCATGTTTGAGGTCTTTGCCGCGCCATGGATGCCATGACCCAGAATGCCATCACCCAGAATGGGATCATCCGGCCCACTCTCGCAGTCTCGCTGGCGATGTTTCGCGACGATGGCCATGTGCTGATCGCGACACGTACCAAGCCGCCGGCGGCTCATGTCTGGTCCTTGCCGGGTGGACGGGTCGAGCCGGGTGAAACGCTTGCGGCTGCGGCCTTGCGCGAGATGGAGGAAGAGGTGGGCGCAAAAGCCCAGATCATCGGCTTCAACCGCCATGTCGAGGCCATCGGGCGGGGTGGTGATGGTGCGCCGAGCCATCATTTCGTGGTGGCGTCTTTCGTGGGGCGTTGGCTCGCAGGTGAGCCGCAGCCCGGCCCTGAGGCTGGCGAGGTGCGCTGGGTGCAGCCCGATGGCTTGGCCGGCCTGCCCGTGACGCATGAACTGCCGCATGTGCTGATGGCCGCGCAGCGCATCTGGGAGGCGGCA
>JBOFIL010000431.1:0-5104 GCA_051650165.1 Allobosea sp. | reverse complement strand
TTGAGAGGTCGCCCTCCGGCAACTTCGAGGTGGCGTGCCGCTCGATCGAGAGCGCGAGATCTTGTACGCTCATGCCCGCGCCATCATCGGTGACGCGGATGAGCTTGCGCCCGCCCGCCTCGATAGCCACGCGAATGCTCTTCGCGCCGGCATCCAGTGCATTCTCGACCAGCTCCTTCACGGCAGCCGCCGGTCGTTCGATCACCTCGCCAGCGGCGATGCGGTCAATCAGGATCGGGTCAAGGCGGCGGATGGACATGAGGCCTAGCGAATCGGCGTTGCGGGAACGCTGATCCTAGTCCAGCCGGGTCAGCTCCGCCGCAAAGCGCTGCCAGTTCTTCACATATCCCGCAGCCGAAAGTGTGATGCGCCGCGCGGCCTCCTCATCCAGCGTACGGATGGCTTTGGCGGGCGAGCCGACAATCAGCGAATTATCCGGAAATTCCTTGCCCTCGGTCACCAGCGCATTGGCCCCCACAAGGCAGTTGCGGCCAATCTTCGCGCCATTGAGCACCGTCGCGCCCATGCCGATGAGCGAATTCTCACCAATGATGCAGCCATGCAGGATGGCGTGGTGGCCGATGGTGCAATCCGCGCCGATGCTGAGCGGAAAGCCCATATCGGTGTGGAGCATCGCGCCTTCCTGGATATTGGAGCGCGCGCCGATCTCGATCAGCTCATTGTCGCCGCGCAAGCAAGCGCCAAACCAGATGCCGACCAGCGGATGAAGGCGCACCTTGCCGATGACATGCGCATCGGGCGCGACCCAGAATTGGCTGTCCACCGGCAACTCGGGCTTCATTGGCCCCAATGCATAGATTGGCATGGCATCCTCCGGCGTTCACCCGCCATGGCGAAAGGCAGAAGCTGTTCGGATCAGACCAGCTTGGCCAGAATGTCCATCACCACGCGCCCGCAGGCAAGGCTCCAAAGGCAGGCAATCATGGTTGCCAGCATCACATAATGGACTGGTCTGCGCTCAAGGCGCTGGCCGCGCACAGTGTTGCGTATGATGAGGAAGGGCGCCGTGAACACCACGAGCGGCACGCTGGCCAGCGCGGCCATGCCGCCAGCCTGCAACAGCGAAAAGCCGGCTTTCCTGGTGGTAAACACCTCGAAGCCGCTGGCCAGCATGCCGGCGAAAGCAAAGCCAAGTGCCAGCGCCAGAAGCGCATCGGCAGCAGCCGGCTCGATCACCATGGCACTCTCCTCAGCAACTGAACCACGCAACAATGGACAAGCCGGCACTTCGCCAGCCACCCGGTCCCCCGACCGAGGCCTGCACAATGGCGCATGGTTTACAGAGTGTTAAGCGCCTTCTGCCATCATCGTTAACCGGGGCGAGTATCACATTGGTTTTGCGGACAAAAACATGAGCACCGACACCACGCTTGATTGCACCACGCTTGATGGCGCCTTCCTCTCAGGCGTTACCGCCGCCGATGTTGCCATTGCGATGCGGCGGCAGCTTGCGGCAGAGCCGGAAGCGCCCAAAAAGGGCGATGGCCTGCTCGCCGGGCTCGTTCTGGGTGCCATGCTGGCCGGCGCGATCATCACCGGGATGGTGGTGTGGAAACTCACCCCGCAATCGGCTCCGATCGAGCGTCAGGCACTGATCCGCATCGGCGAGGAATGGTTGACCCCGCCGCTTGCCCTCATGGGCCCTGCGCCGGAAGATGTCTCGCATGAGGCAGGCATCCTGCGCCTGCGCCTTGGCTGGCCAGCGCTTGGTCCGGCGAAGGGCAATGCCGATATTCACATCGCCATCACGCCGCGCGCCGAAACCACTGACCCGGCCGAGCAGCTCAAGACATGGTCGCGCTTTCTCACGCCAACCGCCTGGTCGAATCCGGGCGGCCTTGTGGTGCGCTCCTTCCGGAAAGGCACAGCTTTCGAGGCTGACGAGCTATATCTGGCCTTGCCCGATGGTCGTGGCTTTGCAGCGCTTTGCCCTGTTCTGGCGCCAGCGCAGATCGGCGCGCCAAAGCCGATGCTGCCAGAGGAGCCGTGCCGCACCCTGATCCGCCATGGCAATCTGGATGTGGCCATGCGCTTCCCGCGCGCTGCGCTGGCGGACTGGCAAAAGCTGACGAATGGCGTGAAGGGCCTGGTCGATTCGATCAAGCGCTAGAATTGCAGGCGCGTGCGTGCGGGCAGATTAGCCCTCAATCTTCCAGATCGACGTCGAGGATCGCCATGTTGAAGGCGAAGGAGCGCTCGCCATCCTCATCATCGAGCGAGATGATGCCGAGGAACTCCTCGCCGATATAGACCTCGGCGGAATCATTCTTACGCGGCCGGGCAACAACGCGGATCGCGGCATTGGCGAATGTCCGGCGCAGGAAAGCCTGGAGCTTGGCGAGTTCGGTCTTGTCCATGGCGTTTCTCCGCGTGGGCGCATGTCTGAGGTGATGCCCCGCGATTGCCACGCCTGCCCGCCCCGCGCAAGGGCTGGAAAACCGCAAGTGGCCACAAGCGCACGCTTCACGCATGGCGGGTGCAGCAGCTAAAACCCCACCCCCCGCCGCGCAGGTGGGGGATGGGGCAAGACTATGATGGGGTAAGACTATGATGGGGCAAGACTATGATGGGGTAAGACTATTCTGTTCGCGCTCAGCCGCGGCGGCGCTCGCCATCACCGCCTAATGGGCCACGGCGCGGCATGTTCTTCTTCACGATCTCTTTTTGCTCTGCCGTGAGGGTTGCCCAGAGCGGCTTGACCGTGCTGGACAGCTCACGCATCGAGGCGGCATTCGCCGTTGCGCGCTCTGACATGAGATCAAGCCGATCCGGCAACTCCGCATTCTGGAAGCGATCGCGGTTGGCCACCCGCACGGCGCGGCGTTCGGCGCCCATCTTGCGCAGTTGTGTTTCAACGGCATTGAACAGCGGAACCTGCTGCGGGGTGAGCTTCAGCTCGGTCTTCATTTTCTGGAGGCGTTCATTGAAGCGCTCGCGCATCCGCTCGGCGCGCCGCTCGGCACGCTGGCCATCCTGGACAATTTCATAGCGAGTGGCATCAACAGGAGCGGGCGCGCTGGTCTGCGCGAAGGCGAATGTGGCGCCGGCAGCGACAAAGGCTGCAACCGCGGCGGGGAGAATGACACGCATGATGGGGTCTTTCTGTGATCTGCAAGGGTTTCATCGATCCGGTGTGCCCGGACATCCGACCTCAGCCGGACAGATTGCACATTAGCGCTCGGAAAATCTCCGCAGCGTGTCGCGAAGATGAAATCGCGGTAAGGTCGGGAGGGTCAGACCTGCGCCTTGGCGCGTCGCATATGCTCATCAAGCCTGGGCATGATCTCGACGAAATTGCAGGGCCGGTGGCGATAATCGAGCTGGAGGGAGATGATCCCGTCCCAGCCATCCTTGCAAGCGCCCGGTGAGCCCGGCAGGCAGAACACGAAGGTGGTGCCGACAAGCCCGGCGGTGGCGCGCGATTGTACGGTCGACGAGCCGATCTTTGCTGCCGAAATCTGGTGGAACAGGAAAGAAAAACCATCCATCCGCTTGTCGAACAATGGCTCCAGCGCTTCCGGCGTGACATCGCGGCCCGTAAAGCCGGTGCCGCCCGTGGTGATGATGGCATCGATGGCGGGATCAGCCACCCAGCTCCGCACCTGCGCCCGGATCGCCTCGACATCATCGGGCACAATGGCGCGGGCTGGCAGGCGATGGCCAGCAGCCGTGATCCTTTCGGCAAGCGTATCGCCAGAGCGGTCATCGGCTGGCGTGCGCGTATCGGAGACTGTCAGCACGGCAATGCCGACAGGGATGAAGGGGCGGGAGTCATCAATACGGGACATGTTCCCAGACTGGCCGGCGCACGGCGCGCGGTCAAGCCGGGCTTGAAAACCATGCCGCCCCAGGACCAAATCGGCCTGATAATACTGGCGTGTGTTGTCAATTCATTCACCCCATTGTCAGGGCCAGCACACCCAATAGGCCCTCGCGGGCATTTGATTCAAATCCTGTTAAATCTCGCCGGGTGAGTGTGAACCCGAGGCGGGGGTGATTGTTCATGCAGGTTGATGAGTTCATGGAGGAACCGACCGGGGTCGGCGGCGACGCGCTGCTCTCCACCGTGGTCAACCATGTTGCCGGGCGCGAGGGGCCAGTCGAGGCCGCCGAGCTGGAAATGATTTTCAGCATCATCTCCTCGCTTCAGGGGCGTGTATCGCCCGAAGCCATGATGATGGCCAACGCCAAGCTGACCGCGCTGCGCACCGCGCAGGAAATCCTGCCTGAACAGCACGCTCAGCCGGAAAATCGGGCTGAAATGATCCCGTTAGAAGCAACATCTGCCGAACACATGCTTGCCGAAGACACTCTTGCCGAACACACTCTTGCCGAAGTCATACCTGCAAGCGACACCGCGCCCGAGCCCGCACAGGTTGAAGCCATTGCCTTTGAGCATGTGGCGAGCGCTTTTGGTCTGGAGGCCTCAGGCGAAGCATCGATGGTTGAAGTGGCAGAGACCCCAGTGAAAGCGGATGCCGAGACGCTTGCCTCCTGGCCAGAACCGGAAATGGATCGCGAGGCTTTGCCCGAGCCTGACCATGCACCCATCATGCTTTCTTCGGCCTGCCCTGAAGCAGTTGCCGCAACCTGTTCGCCGGAGCGGCTGGTGGCGCTGGCAAATTGCCCCCATCCATCCGAGCGGCTGTGCAGCATGATTGTCTCGCGCGGTCATGCGGAAGCTCTGGTCGCTATCTTGCGCAACCCCGAGGCACGCTTTGCCAAATCCAGCCTGACCACCATGGTTGAACTGGCGGCCAGTGACATGTCGCTTCGGGAGGCCATGTGCGCCCGTGCTGATCTGACCGATATGATTCTCGACCGGCTCTGGCCCTATCTCTCCTTGTCATCACGCGCGGCTGTGATGGCGGCGGGCTGTGACACCTCATATGCCGAAGCCCTTGTGATCTGCGCTGATGCAGCTGCGGAAGAGGCCTGTGAAATCAGCGAGGATGACAGCCTGCGCAGTGTCGCGGATTGGTGCGGCGCAGTGCGGAACCGTGAGGAGAGCCTCTCTCACGCCATGCGCTCGCTCGATCAGGAAGGCCGCATCGTAGATGTCGCGGCCATGCTCGCGGAGTTC
>JBOFIL010000430.1:0-2271 GCA_051650165.1 Allobosea sp. | reverse complement strand
CTGCGTCTATGATTGAAGCCAGTGCTCTTGCGGAAAATTCCGGCGAAAGCAGGGCGCAGCCACACAACCCACGGATCCCGCCATGGTTCCTGAGGAGTTAAGCCCCCGGCATGGTTAATGTGGGGTTAGGATGTGGGGCCGTTACCTTTATACCACTAATCCGAGCCGCTGCCTCAACCCATCCGGAATACGCCGCGCACGTCCGCCGCCAACGCAAGCCACCGTGACCTCGGCTGTCACCAGAACCTCATCGGCGCGCAAGATGCGCTGGGCAAGAACAAGCGTCGCGCCTCGTGCCTCTTTCGGCTGCGTTTCGATGGTCAGCAGATCATCCATGCGGGCAGGTTTGAGGAACTCGATGCCCATGCGCCTCACAGCGAAAGCCAGCCCCTGCTCGCCCGCACCTTGGCCATTTGCAAACAACTCAGCCTGCGCCACGCCCAGATCACGGATCTGCTCGGTGCGCCCGCGTTCCATGAAGCGCAGATATGATGCGTGATAGACGACGCCGGAGAAATCCGTGTCCTCATAGTAGACGCGAACGGTGAGCGTATGCGGCTGAATCATTCAAACCCCGGTTCCAAATGCAAACGGCCGCCGTGAGGCGGCCGCTGCAATCACATAGGCATGCCGATCAGCTGCCCATCACGGTGCCTGGGTCAATCTTGACGCCGGGGCCCATGGTGGAGGAGAGCGCAACACGCTGGATATAGGTGCCCTTCGCGCCGGCTGGCTTGGCCTTTGCGACAGCATCGGCAAATGCCTTGATGTTGCCGACCAGCTTGTCAGCCTCGAACGAGACCTTGCCGACAGCGGCGTGGACAATGCCGGCCTTCTCGACGCGGAACTCGACGGATCCGCCCTTGGAGGCCTTCACCGCATTGGTGACATCCATGGTCACGGTGCCAACCTTAGGGTTCGGCATCATGCCGCGGGGCCCAAGCACCTTGCCGAGACGACCGACGAGCGGCATCATGTCCGGCGTGGCAATGCAGCGATCAAAATTGATCTCGCCCTTGCCGACCGACTCAACCAGCTCTTCTGCGCCAACAATGTCAGCACCGGCTGCCTTGGCTTCATCAGCCTTGGTGCCGCGCGCAAACACAGCAACGCGCAGAACGCGGCCCGAACCGTTTGGCAGGTTGCACACGCCGCGCACCTGCTGGTCAGCATGGCGCGGATCGACGCCGAGATTCATCGAAATCTCGACAGTCTCGTCGAACTTGGCGGTGGCCCGCTCCTTCACCAGCTTCACAGCCTCGTCGAGGCCATACAGCTTGATGCGATCAATGCCCTCGCGGGAGGCGCGGACACGCTTGGCGATCTTGCCTTTGTTAGCAGTTGTCATGATCCGATCCTCCCTCAACCGACGACTTCAAGGCCCATGGCCCGCGCGGAACCGCGGATCATGGCGACGGCGGAATCGATCGAGTCACAGTTCAGATCGACAATCTTCTTCTCGGCAATCTCGCGAAGCTGGGCTTCGGTGACCTTGCCGGCGGGCGCGCCCTTGCCGGGTGTCTTGGAGCCGGAGGCCGGCTTCTTGCCGATCTTCAGGCCCGCTGCCTTCTTCAGGAAGAAGGAAACCGGGGGTTGCTTCATCTCGAAGGTGAACGAGCGATCCTGATAGGCGGTGATGATCACCGGGATCGGCGTGCCCTTCTCGATCTGCGCGGTCTTCGCATTGAAGGCCTTGCAGAATTCCATGATGTTCAGGCCGCGCTGACCCAGCGCGGGGCCGATCGGGGGCGAAGGGTTCGCCGCGCCGGCAGGCACCTGAAGCTTCACATAGCCTGTGATTTTCTTGGCCATGAAGGCTGCTCCTCATCCAACATCGCCATGCCAGCGACAACGCGGACGAACCGCCAGACCAAGGAAAACCTTGCAATCTGTACGGGTTGTTTTGCAGGGCGTGGTGCGGAATGGTGTTCCGGCTGGCCAGCCGGCATTCCTCCCACACGGGTTGATGCGCGGCGTATGGCATGAAATATCAGATAATGGAAGGCGTTATCTCACGCCGCAGGCATACTCAAACGATGCGCTTGCCGCCACCAGTCTTGGCTCACGCAACCAGTCTTGGCCTCGGGAAATCGCGCAGCTTCTCGATCTCCTGGGCGACAGCCACGATGAGATCGCGCACAGTGATGGGATATTGCCGCGTGTCGTTGATGAACCGATCCAGAAACTTCAGCTTGATCGACAGCTGTGTGTGATTTTGCGCGATGTAGTTCATCGAGCCATCCATCGACCAGGCCCGGAAAGCGCGGGTTT
>JBOFIL010000429.1:0-1899 GCA_051650165.1 Allobosea sp. | reverse complement strand
TGGCCCTCACAGGCGGCCTGCATCGCGGCATGGAAGGCGATGCTGTCTGCATCTTCCTGGCCGCGCCGGCGCATCAGCATCGGGGTCAAATCTGCCCCGCCGCCAAACCATGGCTTGGTCGTCACGACAAAGCGCGTGTTCATATGGACGGTGGGCGCATGCGGATTCCAAGGATGCGCGATCAGCGAAATACCCGTGGCATGGAAGCGCGGATCGTCGGCGGCGCCGGGGATTTGTGCGGCAAACTCCTTCTGGAAGGTGCCGAACACGGTCGAGACATGCACGCCTACCTTCTCGAACACGCGCCCTGACATCATGGACATAACACCCCCGCCGCCGGGCGCGCCATCATGGTTGGTGCGCTGGTGCGGGGTGCGTACGAAGCGGCCGGGTTCCTTTGGCGCTTCGGACAAGAATGGCCCGGTGGCCTCATCCTCGATGGCCTCGAACGCGGCGCAGATCTTGTCGCGCAGTTGGGCGAACCATTCGCTTGCGCGCGGTTTCATCGCTTCGGCGAGGCTGAGGGCAGCGGCACATCTGGGCTGGTCCATGGTCGGGCTACGTCTTTCCTGTGTCATCGGCAGCTATGCGCGCCAGGCGGTCTGGCGCAAGGCCTCGCCCAGTATCATCGCGCCAGCCAGCGCCACATTGATGGAGCGCAAGCCCGGCGCTTGCGGGATGTGCACGCTTGCTTCGGCAGCACCATAAACCTCCTGGGGCACACCGGCGCTTTCGCGCCCCAGCAGGATGATGTCTCCCGGCTGGAAGGCGAAATCGGCATAGGGTGTTTTGCCATCGGTCTCGGCCAGCACAAGTCTTTGGCCCGCCTCGCGCCGCCATGCCTCGAAAGCCATCCATGAGTCATGGCGATTGATCGCAGCGCGCTCCAGGTAATCCATGCCAGCGCGGCGGAAGTTGCGATCCGAGACATCGAAGCCTGCGGGTTCGATGATGTCGAGCGGCACGCCAAGGCAGGCGCAGAGCCGCGCCAGCGTGCCGGTGTTCTGCGCAATGTCAGGCTGGTAGAGCGCAAGGCGGGGCATTTGATGGGGCAATGAGTCTTGTATTAAATCTTGCATTGGCGCGGCCAATTGTCATGAGGAGGCAAATCTCCTTGATCTTGGGCGAGTGGCGGCGTCAATGGGGCCATGCCTGGATTGAAGTCCCGTTTCTTTGGCTGGCTGGAGAGCCAGATAGATGTGTTCGCGCCCTTTGATGAGCGCGTGACGCCGCCTGCGCGCGTGTTTCCGTTCATGTGGAGCCATCTGGCCGAAGTGCGCGGCTGGTTGGTCGCGATCCTGCTCACCGGCCTTGCCTTCGCCGGCATCGAGGCAATGCTTTATGTCGTGGTCGGCTGGTTCATTGATACGCTGTCCTCCTCGACGCCAGAGGCGCTCTGGCGCGATCATTCTGGCAAGCTGATCGGGCTGGTTGTGTTGATCGTGATCCTGCGCCCGCTCGCCTATTTCGCCAATCATGTTGTGGTGGATCAGGTGGTGGTGCCGCAGCTGACCAACCGCATCCGGTGGCGCGCGCATGTCTACACACTCGGCCACGCGCTCTCCTATTTCCAGAATGACTTCGCCGGCCGGCTGGCGAGCCGCGTGGTGCAGGTGGGGCAAGCGCTGCGCTCGGCCACGGTCGAGGTGATCGATGATCTCTGGTACGTGCTGGTGTTCGTTGGTGTGGTGATCGGGTTTTTCTGGTCGACCAGCATCTGGCTGGCGCTCCCCGCCGCTGTATGGCTTGTGTTTTATATTGGCCTGATGCGCTATTTCATTCCGCGCGCCATTCAGCGCTCTGATGCCAATTCCCATGCGCGATCAAAGGTGAATGGGCGCATTGTCGATGCCTACACCAACATTCTCACTGTGAAGCTGTTCGCGCGGGCCGATGCCG
>JBOFIL010000428.1:0-8196 GCA_051650165.1 Allobosea sp. | reverse complement strand
CGGCGCTTGTTCAACTTCAAGGCATCGGCGTGACGGTTGAAGAGATCGACATGAGCGATTTCTTTGCTGTGGCGCGGCTGCTCTATGAGGGGCCCTGGGTGGCTGAGCGGCGCGCCGCCATCCGCAGTTTCATGGATGCGCACGCCGACGTGATTCATCCGGTAACGCTGGCGATCACCGCGAAGGCTGACACGATCTCGGCAACAGACACTTTCGAGGCGATGTACCGGCTGGCCGCGCTCAAGCGCGCCACAGAGCCGGTCTGGCAGCGCATCGATGCGCTGATGGTGCCGACTGCCCCCATCGCGCCGACGCTGGCTGAGCTTGCCGCCGACCCGATCGGGCCGAACTCGCAGCTTGGCACCTACACGAATTTTGTCAACCTGCTCGATCTGGCGGCCCTCGCCGTGCCCGGTCCGTTCCGTGCCGATGGCTTCCCCGCTGGCGTGACCTTCATTGCCCCGCGCGGTTCTGATCATTGCCTGGCTGATTTCGGCGCGTGCTTCTTTCCCCGCATGGGCGGCGCTTTGTCGCCACGTGCTCCGTTTTCTCTTTCCGATGAGGCTGCCTGATGAGTGATGCGATGTTCGAGATCGCCGTGGTCGGTGCGCATCTGTCCGGCATGCCACTCAATGGCGAGCTGACCTCGCGCGGCGGGAAGCTGCTGCGGAAGGGCGAGACTGAAGCCAGCTATACGCTCAGCGCCTTGCCCGGCGGCCCGCCCAAGCGCCCCGGACTGTTGCGTGTGGCGGCAGGTGAAGGCCATGCCATTGCCGTCGAGGTCTGGAGCCTGCCGGCAGAGGGCTTTGGCAGCTTTGTTGCCGGCGTGCCCGCTCCGCTTTGCATCGGCACGTTGCGCTTGGCCGATGGCACGACACCCAAGGGCTTTCTCGTTGAGCCGGAGGGCTTGAGAGGCGCTGAGGACATCTCACGCTTTGGTGGCTGGCGTGCCTACATCGCCAGCCTTTCGGTTTCGACAACGAGCGCGGCGTGAACCGTGCAAACAGGCGTTTAACAAGACATCTTGCAACAGAAGGGTTCAGATCATGATCAATCGTCGCAAACTGATCGCCACTGCCGGTGCCGGCCTCGGCTTGGTCGCCATGCCGAATGTGCTGCGCGCGCAGACCCGCGTGGTCAAGATGGGGAGCCTGAGGCTCATCCACTCCATGACCCCGCATTTCTACGAGAAATTCGCGCCCGCCAATCTCAAGATCGAGATCATCACCTTCGATAGCCCCACCGATGGCAAGAACGCCGTGGTGACAAAATCGGTCGATTTCGGCGGCTTCGGCATTGCTGCTGCGACGCTCGGCGCGGCGGCAGGTGAGCCTGTCGTGGTGGTCGGTGCCTTCTGCAACAAGGGCATGGGCGTGATTTCAAAGGCCGGCTCCGACATCAAATCGGTCAAGGATCTGAAGGGCAAGAAGGTCGGCATCTGGCCGGGCTCGACGCAGGAGGTCTTCATCATGGAGCGTCTGCGGCTTGAGGGCATGGGCATCAAGGATATTGTCGCCACCCGCGTGCCCTTCGGCGAGATGCACGCCATGCTCTCGCGCGGCGACATCGATGCCTATGTCGGCGCGGAGCCGGGCCCCGGCCTGTCGCTCTCAACCGGCGTCGGCCAGCTGGTCGAGTATCCTTACAACACCGCCATGGGCGGGTTGAACATGATCTTCGCGACCTCCGAAGAGATGGTCGCGAAAGACCCTGAGCTAATCAAGACCATGCTTGGCATCCACCGCAGATCCTCCGAGT
Source organism: Allobosea sp. (assembly GCA_051650165.1). Taxonomy (GTDB): domain Bacteria; phylum Pseudomonadota; class Alphaproteobacteria; order Rhizobiales; family Beijerinckiaceae; genus Allobosea. The sequence continues at coordinate 6,438 of JBOFIL010000428.1, read as the reverse complement.
TCATGATGGCGAACAAGGCTGCCGTGGCCGAGATGACGGTTGCCAAGCTCGGTGCCAACAAGGCGGCGGTGGAGAACGCGCTCGCTGCCAATAATGTCGAGTACACATGGAAGCTCGACGAAACCGTGCTCAAGCAGGCCCGCACCTATGCCGACCAGATGCTGGCCTTGAAGCAGATCCGCGCCCTGCCGGATTTTGCCAAGTTCCTCAACCCCAGCTTCTCCAATTCGCTGACGGCCTGAGGCACAACCAATGGCCGCGTCCGCTGCGCTGAAACAGGCCTCGCTGGGCCAGAGGCTGAAAGGCTTTGGCCTGGCGATGATCGTGCCTGGCTTGCTGCTGCTGCTATGGCAGGTGGCGACCACGCAGCGCTGGACGCGGCTGATCCCCACCCCGGCGGAAACGGCAGAATACATGGTCGATTTCGCCGTGGGGGGCATCTATGACGATGCCTTCTCGGCAACCTTGCATGTCCATCTCTTCGCCTCGATGGGGCGGGTCTATGGCGGCTTTGCGCTGGCGGCTCTGGCGGCGCTGCCGATCGGCATGTTGATCGGGCGCATTCCGCTGGCGCGGGCAACGCTCGATCCGTTCTTCCAGCTGATGCGGCCCATTCCGGTCACGGCATGGCTGCCGCTCTCGATGATCCTGTTCGGGCTCGGGGCAAAATCGGCATTCGCGCTGGTTTTCCTCGGCGCATTCTACCCCATTCTGCTCAACACGATTTTTGGCGTGAAGAATGTCGATCCCAAATTGTTCGAGGCGGCCTCCATGCTGGGTTGCCGGGGCAATGCGCAGTTCTTCCGCGTGGTGCTGCCGGCGGCGTTGCCCTCGATCTTCACGGGGCTGAGATTGGGGCTGGGGCTCGCCTGGTTCGTCATCGTGGTCGGCGAGATGACCGGCGTGCCGCAAGGGCTCGGTGCGGTGATCATGGATGGGCGCACGCTATCGCGCACCGAACTCGTGATTTGCGGCATGATCGTCATCGGCATTGTCGGCTATCTGTCTGACCGCGTCGTGATGATGATCGGCAATTACCTCTTGCGCTGGAGCCCGACCCATCATGGCTGAGTCAGATGCTCTCCCGATCATCGACATCCGCAACGTCTCGAAGAGCTTTGCCTTTGGTGACCAGCAGATTCATGCGCTCTCCGGTGCCAATCTCGAAATCCGCAAGGGCGAGTTCATCTGCCTGATCGGTGCATCCGGCTGCGGGAAATCAACCCTGCTGCGCATCATGGCCGGCTTCGAGCAGCCGACTTCGGGCGAAGCGCTGATGTGGGGCAAGCCGATCGGCGAGCCCGGCCCCAGCCGCGGCATGGTGTTTCAGGATTATGCGCTGTTCCCCTGGCTCACCGTGCGCGGCAACATCGCCTTCGGGCCGAAATCGCAGGGGCGCTCCACCAATGAGATCAAGGACATCTGCGATGGCTTCATCGAGATGGTGGGGCTGACCAAATTCGCAGATGCCTATCCGCATCAATTGTCGGGCGGCATGAGGCAGCGCGTCGCGATTGCGCGCGTGCTCGCCAATGATGCCGAGCTGGTGCTGATGGACGAGCCCTTCGGCGCGCTCGATGCCATGACACGCGAGCGGCTTCAGGATGAATTGCTGGAAATCTGGCAGCGCACCAAGCTGACCGTGGTGTTCGTAACGCACGCCATCGAAGAGGCGATTTTCCTCGCTGACCGTGTGGTGGTGATGACACCGGGGCCGGGGCGGATTGAGAGCGACAACCGCCTTGTTCTGCCGCGCCCGCGTGATGTCGCCTCGCCGGAATTCAACGAAATCCGCCGCGAGCTTTCCGCCAAGCTGCATTCGCATCATGGCAAGAAGGCTGCATGATGCGCGGGCCGCCCATGCAAGCCCACGCAATGCGCCCTGATGAGCGGCTGGCCTATCGCGCCAGCATCGATCGCAAACCGATCAAAGCGCCGGATGGCAAGGCGATCATCCTGTGGCCCATCGTCAATGTCGAGCATTGGCTGATCGACAACCCGATGCCGCGGCAGGTGCTGGTCGCGCCGACAGGGGTGAGCCTCCAGCCTGATGTCGCCAACTGGGCATGGCATGAATACGGGATGCGCGCGGGCTTCTGGCGACTTTTGTCGGCGTTCGAAACGCGCGGCATCAAGCCTACGCTTTCAGTGAATGGCTCGGCCTGCATCGCCTATCCGCGCATTGCGGGAGCCGCGCGCGATGCCGGTTGGGAGTTCATGGGCCATGGCTTTGTGCAGGTGCCGACCCACAAGGTCGAGGACCAGCGCGGCATGATCCGCCAGACTGTCGAGACCATCCGCGCCTTCACCGGTGAGCCATGCCTCGGCTGGCTGGGGCCGGGGCTCACCGAGACGCTGGAGACGCCGGACTATCTGGCCGAGTCCGGCATCCGCTACATCGCCGATTTCGTGGTCGATGACCTGCCATGCAGGCTAAAGACCAACCACGGCACGGTGTTCTCAATGCCGTACACGGTGGAGCTGAACGATATTCCCGTGCAGATGATCCAGCATCATGGCGGCGGCGAATTGGAGGCGCGGGCGCGGCGCACAGCCGACAGACTGGTGCGGGAGGCAAGAGCCGGTTTGGGTGCGAAGGTGATGAGCATCGCCATCCACCCCTATATCACCGGCGTGCCACACCGGATAGACGCGTTCGAGGCGCTGCTTGATGAACTGATGGTGCGCGGCGACATCGCCTTCATGCAGGGGCGCGATATTCTGAGCTGGTATGAGGCCAGCGGCGATGATGCCTGATGCAGAAAGTGATGTGGCGCCCATCTGGAATGGTTTCACGCGCGCCGCGCTTGATGCCGCCTACAACAACACCTCAGCTGTTGCTCATTCCGCCGAGACGCTGGCGAGGCTGACCGAGCGCTCAAAAGCGATGCGCGCACACGCCAGTGCCAGCGCGCAGCTTGATGTGGCCTATGGCCCGCTGCCACGCCAGCGCTATGACCTGTTCCCCTGCGGGCAAGCCAATGCGCCACTGTTTGTGTTCATTCATGGCGGCTACTGGCAGCGCAACCACAAGGACATGTTCTCGTGCCTTGCCGAGGGGCCACATGCCCATGGGCTTGATGTGGCGCTGATCGGCTACACGCTCGCGCCCGAGGCCAGCCTGATGCAGATCATTGCAGAATGCGAGGCTGCAATTCGTGCGCTGAAGCGCGTCCATGGCGGCAGGCTTGTGGTCGGGGGCTGGTCTGCCGGCGGGCATCTCGCGGCGAGGTTGCTTGATATGCCCGAAGTTGATGCTGCTGTTGCAATCAGCGGCATTTTCGATCTTGAGCCGATCCGTCATAGCTATCTTCAGGAGAAGCTGCATCTCACGCCCGAGGAGGCAAGGGACGAGAGCCCGCTGCATCGCCTTGGCAATCAGGCCAAGCCACTCGCCATTGTGGTTGGCGGCGATGAACTGCCGGAACTGAGGCGGCAATCTTCGGATTATGCCGCTGTGCGCCGGGCGCGAGGCTTGCCCACCAGCCATGCTGAATTGCCGGGCTTTGACCACTTCTCGATTCTTGAGCTTTTTGGCTCAGCTGATCCTATGATGACGCGATCCTTCTACGATTGACCGCAGCGCTAACCAAATCCCGCAACCCTGTTGCAAGGATTAGCTGGCAGCATCGCAAGCGGAGGGCCATGACACATCATGGGCCACGACCATATCATTTTGGAGCCGCTTGCTGCGATGAGCGCCAAATCGCCATCTTCGGGAGAGGCTGAGGCCAGGCCCGCGCGCTCAAGCTCGGCGCGTGCGGCATTCCGGGCCTTGCGTCCACACCAATGGACCAAGAACGCGCTGATCTTTCTGCCGCTCATCCTGGCGCATCGCCTGCAGGACATGGACGCTATCGGCCTGGCGCTTCTGGCTTTCCTGGCCTTCAGCCTTGCGGCATCCGGTGTTTATCTCATCAACGACCTGATGGATGTGGCGCAGGACCGCAAGCACCCGGTCAAGAAAAACCGCCCTATCGCCAGCGGCCTTCTGTCGGTGAATGCGGCCCGGCTGATGTCTGCCGTGTGTTTCGTGGCCGCTGCGGCCATCGCGCTGCGCCTGCCTGCGGGGTTTGGCTTGGTGCTGGGCGGTTATCTGGCGCTCAATCTGGCCTATACCTTCTATCTCAAGCGCAAGCTGCTGGTCGATGTGATGGCGCTGGCGGCGGCCTATACGCTGCGCATCATGGCTGGCGCGGTCGCGACCGGCATTGACCAATCCTTCTGGCTGCTCGCCTTTTCCTCATTCCTGTTTCTCAGCCTCGCGCTGGTGAAGCGATATGTCGAGCTGGATACGGTGGGCGACGAGGAATCATCAGACAAGAAGCGGGTCATGGGCCGCGGTTACCGGGTCAATGATCTCGATATGCTGTCACAGCTTGGGGTGGCGAGCGCATTCGCCGCCGTGCTGGTGCTGACGCTTTATGTCGATGGCCAGGGCCGCATGGGCCTTTACAAGACGCCGGAGTTCATCTGGCTGATCTGTCCTGTGGTGCTCTATGTCATCGGGCGTATCTGGGTTCTGGCCAAGCGCCGCGAGCTGCCGGATGATCCTGTGCTGTTCATCATCAAGGATTGGCGCAGCCACCTGATGGGCCTGTTCGTTGTCGCGATCATGATCGCCGCGCGGCACTATGGCTGAATGGCGGGGATGAGCCGTGGCGCTGCTTGAGGCCTTGCAAACAAGCTGGGGCGGCATGTCCGCGCGCGCCGCGCGGGTGATCCGCCCTGCCAATCATGAGGCACTGAGCGCGCCGCAAGGGCGCTATCTCGCGATTGGTGCGGGCCGCAGCTATGGCGACAGCGCGCTGATCGATGGCGGCACGCTGATCGACACGCATGGCATGCGGCGTATCCTGTCGTTTGATCCAGCCAGCGGCATCATGCGCGCCGAGGCCGGCATTTCGCTTGCCGAGATACTGGAGTGCGCCATTCCGCTGGGGTGGTTCCTGCCAGTCACGCCGGGCACGCGATATGTGACGCTTGGCGGGGCCATCGCCAATGATGTGCATGGCAAGAACCATCACCGCGCCGGCTCCTTCGGGCGATATGTCACATCGCTGTTGCTGCTGCGCTCCGATGGCTCGCAGCGTGTCTGCTCACCACATGAGAATGCCGCGTGGCTCAACGCCACCATTGGCGGCATGGGGCTGACAGGGGTGATCGGCTGGGCCGAGATTCAGCTGTTGCGCGTGACTTCGCCAGATGTGAGGCAGGAAACAATCCCACTCGGCAGGCTGGCAGATTTCTTCAGCCACCTTGATGAAAGTGATGCGCGCTTCGAGTATGGTGTTGCCTGGCTCGACAGCCTTGCCAAGGGTGCCTCATTGGGGCGCGGTGTGCTGATGCGCGCCAACCATGCGACGGCTAGCGAGCCGGGCAGGGCAATGGCGAAGCCCGCACGCGTGCTGTCGCTGCCTTTCACGCCGCCCATATCGCTGGTGAATGGGCTCTCCATGCGTGCCTTCAACGCTGCCTATCGCTGGCGCGCGACCTCTGGCCCGGCGGAACGCCTCGTGCCATGGGCGAGCTTCTTCTATCCGCTGGATGGCGTGGCGCACTGGAACCGCGCCTATGGCCCCAAGGGCTTGCGCCAGCATCAGAGCGTGCTGCCGCGAAATGGTGCTGAAAATGCCGTCTCCGAGATGCTGATGGTGGCGCAAGCGGCCGGCCATGCCAGCTTCCTCACCGTGTTGAAAAGCTTCGGCGACAGGCCGGGTGCGGGGCTGCTCTCATTCGCACGGCCCGGCGTGACACTGACGCTGGATTTCGCTTATCGCGGCGCGGCGACAGATGCGTTGCTGGAGCGACTTGACGCCATCACGCTTGCAGCCGGAGGGGCAGTGAACCCCTACAAGGATGGGCGGATGAGCGCAGACACTTTCCGTGCCTCCTTCCCTGAATGGCGAAATATCCTGCCGTTTCTCGACCCACATGCCGAATCATGCTTCTCAAATCGTGTGGGGTTGACGGGGAGCCGGGCATGATTGCGCTTGCGATGCCTGCCATTCGGTTTGTGAGCTCGCCATGGGCCTGGCTGGGGCTGTTCATCGCGTTCGTGCTGGCGCTGCTCAGCTTGCCCGTGCGCTTGCCTATCGGGCCGAACTACTGGGACATTGCGGTCTATCTCGATGGCGGCCACAGGCTTGCCCTGGGCCACATGCCACACAGGGATTTTTTCGCGCCTGTGGGGGGCTTGAGCTATCTCCTGTTCCACGCCTTCGAGCTGGTCTGGCCCAACGCGCATCCGCTGCTCATCGTGCAATGGTGCGTGCTGCTGGTGGCGCTGCCACCCATAGTGCTGGTGACGGCGCACATTGCGCGCCAGTCTCAAGGCGAGGCACTGGCGCTGCTGCTGCCATTCCTGTTCTTTGCCGCTGTGCCGATCAATGGTGTCGAGCTGTATCCCTCGCCGGGCTTCGATGCCTATGGCAACTA
>JBOFIL010000427.1:0-1732 GCA_051650165.1 Allobosea sp. | reverse complement strand
CCATTCGGTCGTCACAGCCTGCTCGACGGGTGCGCATGCGATTGGTGATGCTGCACGCATCGTTGCCTTCGGCGATGCAGAGGTGATGGTTGCTGGCGGCACGGAAGCGGCCATCAACAAGCTGGGCATTGCGGGTTTTTGTGCCTGCCGGGCGCTATCAACTGGCTTCAATGACACGCCGGAAAAGGCATCTCGCCCCTATGACAAGGACCGCGATGGCTTTGTGATGGGTGAGGGCGCAGGCGTTGTCGTGCTTGAATCGCTAGATCACGCGCTGGCGCGCGGCGCGCATATCTATGCCGAGGTGATCGGCTATGGCATGTCTGGCGATGCCTATCACATCACATCCCCCACCGAAGATGGCGATGGTGCATATCGCTGCATGAGCGCGGCCCTGAAACGCGCCGGGCTTGTTGCATCCGATATTGACTACATCAACGCGCATGGCACCTCGACCCCGCTGGGTGACGAGATCGAGCTGAAGGCGGTCGAGCGGCTCGTGGGTGACGCGGCTTCGACAATCACCATGTCCTCGACCAAATCCTCGATCGGCCACTTGCTGGGTGCTGCCGGGGCTGTGGAGGCTGTGTTCTCGATCCTCGCGATCCGCGACGGCATTGCGCCCGGCACCATGAACCTCGACAACCCGTCGGTTGAAACCGTGATCGATCTGGCACCAAATGCGCCGCGCAAGCGTAACATTGATGTGGCACTGTCCAATTCATTCGGGTTCGGCGGCACCAATGCGTCGCTGATCTTCAGGCGCTTTTCGAAATGAGATCAAAGCTACCTCTGCGCGGTTTTGCCATATTCGCCCGGCAAGGTATGACGCAAGCCGTGACGGGATGGGGTGCAGGGTGGATTGAATGAGCGAGCAGGGCGACAAAGAGAAAGCCAAGGGCAGCTGGCTTGGCGCGCGCCGGGCCGGGCCCAAGAGCCCAACTGAAGCGCTGAAGCCTTCTGCTGCGCCGCCACCGCCGCGCGTGACCAAACGCCGCCGCAGGCCCTTCATTGCCTTGATGAGCGGGCTGTTCACGACAGCACTTGTCCTGGCTGGCGTGCTTGGCATCGGTGTCATGGTTCTCAGCGAGCAAACCCGTGCCCCCGGGCCGCTGGCAAGCGACAAGGTGGTGATCATTCCCAAGGAAAGCGGCCTTGGCGAGATCACTGCACTGCTGGAGCGCGAAGGCGTCATCAGCCATCCCTGGGCATTCCGCATTGGCGCGATGACAAGTGGCCTCTGGACCCGGCTGAAGGCCGGTGAATATCTCTTCAAGGCCAATATCTCTGCACGCGAAGCGCTTGAGGTGATCGAGCAGGGTCGGGCCGTGCTGCACAGCATCACTATCCCGGAGGGCTTGACCAGCCAGCAGATCATTGCACGGCTGATGGAGAATGACATTCTCACAGGGGAGGTCACTCAGGTTCCGCGCGAAGGCTCGCTTCTGCCAGACACGCACAAGTTCCAGCGCGGCACATCGCGGCAGGATCTGCTCACCCGCATGGCGCAGGAGCAGCGCCGTGTGCTGAATGAAATCTGGACGCGGCGCAGCGCTGAAATCCCGATCCGCACACCTCAGGAGCTGGTGATTCTCGCGTCCATCGTCGAGAAAGAGACAGGCCGCGCCGATGAGCGCCCGCGCGTGGCTGGCGTGTTCATCAACCGCATCAACCGCAAGATGAAGCTGCAATCCGACCCGACGATTGTCTATGGCATTGTCGGCGGCAAGGG
>JBOFIL010000426.1:0-2669 GCA_051650165.1 Allobosea sp. | reverse complement strand
AGCCATGATGCAGGGGTCGTTGCTGCATTGGGGCTTCGGGCTCATGCTGATCGTGGCGGTCACTGCCTGGGCTTTGATGCGCTTCTCGGTGTTTGGCTTTGGTGTGCGTGTGATGGGCGAAGCGCCGCTGGCTGCGCGGCTCGGCGGATTTTCAGGTGAGCGCATTACTTTTGCGGGCATGCTGATTGGCGGCGGGCTGGCAGGCCTTGCCGGCATCATCGAGGCGGCCGGGCCGTTTGGTCAGCTGACGCCGCAGTTTCCGCAGAATTACGGCTTCACGGCCATCATCGTCGCGTTCTTGGGCAGGCTCAACCCGCTGGGATGTGTGGCGGCCGCGCTGGCCCTTGCCGTGACATATGTCGGCGGTGAGATCGCCCAATCCAGCGCTCGCCTGCCGGCAGCAGCAACCGGCGTGTTTCAGGCATTGCTGCTGTTCATCCTGATTGCCATGGATGCCCTGACACGCTGGCAGATCAGGCTGGTTGGGGCCACCCCCAAGCAGGATGCAGCCTCATGACCGGCGCCATGCTCATCTCGATCCTGATGACGGTGGTGATTGCCGCAACGCCCATATTGATTGCGGCGCTGGGGGAGCTGGTGACTGAGAAGGCCGGCGTGCTCAACCTTGGTGTCGAGGGCATGATGCTGACGGGCGCGGTGGCGGGCTTCATCATCGCGGCGCTGACCGGCAACCTCTTCCTTGCCTTCTTGGCCGCGGCGCTGGCGGGCGTGATGCTCAGCCTCGTCTTTGCGGCCCTCGCGATCGGGCTGTCTGCCAATCAGGTTGCGGCGGGGCTGGCGCTGACCATCTTTGGCGCTGGGCTCTCCTCGCTGGCAGGGCAAGGCTATGTCGGGCGCACGGTGGGCCGATTGGAGCAGCTCTTTCCCGATGCACTTTCGGACCACCCGGTTCTGCGGCTCATCTTTGGCTATGACGCGATGGTTTATCTCTCGCTGGCGCTGACGCTTGGCGTGGCGTGGTTCCTCAAGCGGACCCGCGCCGGGCTGATCCTGCGAGCCGTGGGCGAGAACCATGATTCGGCCCATGCCATTGGCTACCCGGTCAAGCTGATCCGCACAGGTGCGGCGGCGTTCGGCGGGGCCTGCGCCGGGCTGTCGGGTGCTTACTTCTCGCTGGCGTTGACGCCGATGTGGGCTGACAATCTCACGGCAGGGCGCGGGTGGATTGCGCTGGCGCTCGTGGTGTTTGCCGCGTGGTCCCCGGGTCGGCTGGCGCTTGGCGCGTATCTATTCGGCGCGGTGATGACGCTGGAGCTGCACATGAAGGCGGCGGGTGTGCGGATCATTTCACCAGAATTTCTTGCCATGGCCCCTTATCTTGCGAGCGTGCTTGTGCTGACATGGATCGCATGGCTGAGGCAGCGGGCAGGAGAGGGCCGCATGACGCAAGCACCCGCCTGTCTTGGCAAGCCGTTTAACTAGTTTCGTTCCACTTTCAGGGAGACCACCGTGAGCATCATCATCAACCGCCGCCACCTCATTGCCGGCGCTGCCGCCACCTCGGCTCTGCCGCTGATTGGCCAACGCGCATCAGCGCAGAACCCGTTCCATGTCGGGTTTGTCTATGTCGGCCCCGTGGGCGACCATGGCTGGACATGGACACATGACCAGGGCCGTCTTGCCATCGAGAAAGCCTTTCCCGGCAAGGTGAAAACCAGCTTCATCGAAAAGGTTGCAGAAGGCCCCGATGCCGAGCGCGCCATCCGCCAGCTCGCCACAGCTGGCTGCCAGTTGATTTTCACCACCTCGTTCGGGTTCATGAACCCGACGGCGCGCGTGGCGAAGACACTCCCCAATGTGAAGTTCGAACACGCGACCGGCTATACGCGCGATGTCAACCTCGCCACCTACAATGCCCGCTTCTATGAGGGCCGCGCCGTGATCGGCACCATTGCCGGCCACATGTCGAAGAGCGGCACGGCTGGCTATATCGCCTCCTTCCCCATCCCCGAGGTGGTGATGGGCATCAATGCTTTCACGCTCGCCGCGCAGAAGGTGAACCCCAATTTCAAGACACGCGTGATCTGGGCCTCCACCTGGTATGACCCGGCCAAGGAGGCAGATGCGGCCAAGGCGCTCATCGATCAGGGCTGCGATGTGATCACGCAGCACACCGATTCGCCAGCTGCCCTCCAGGCAGCAGAAGCACGCGGCATTTTCGCCTTCGGCCAAGCCTCGGACATGAAGGCTTTTGCACCGAAAGCCCACCTCACCGCCATCGTTGATGACTGGTCGGACTATTATGTCCAGCGCACCAAGGAGGCGATGGAAGGCACATGGAAAACCGGCGATGTCTGGCAGGGCATGAAGGAGGGCATGGTCAAGATCGCGCCTTACAACGACGCCGTGCCGGCCAATGTCCGCGCCGCTGCTGACAAGGTGAAGGCTGACATTATCGCCGGAACGCTTCACCCCATCACTGGCCCGATCAAGGATCAGAAGGGGGCCGAGCGCATCAAGGCTGGCGAGAAAGCCACCGACGAGATGCTCAGCAAGATGGATTGGTATGTCGAAGGCGTGCAGGGCTGAGGCTTGACGCTGCCTCTGTCATTCCCGACGACGCGGCACGCGGCGGGCGGGAATCCATCTTGCTGTAAGGGCAGGCCATGGATTCCCGCCCACCTGCTTTCGCAGGCGTCGGGAATGAC
>JBOFIL010000425.1:0-14271 GCA_051650165.1 Allobosea sp. | reverse complement strand
TGTATTTCGCCTCTTCCATGGCGGAGAGATAGACGACCTCATCGGTCATCTGGCCATCGCGCACGCGGCGATACGGGCTCTCGATGAAGCCATATTTGTTCACACGCGCGAAGGTGGCGAGCGAGTTGATCAGCCCGATGTTCGGGCCTTCCGGCGTCTCGATCGGGCAGATACGGCCATAATGCGTCGGGTGCACATCGCGCACTTCGAAGCCGGCACGCTCGCGGGTCAGACCGCCGGGGCCAAGCGCCGAAAGACGACGCTTGTGAGTCACTTCCGAGAGCGGGTTCGTCTGGTCCATGAACTGTGAAAGCTGGCTGGAGCCGAAGAACTCGCGAACGGCGGCAGCCGCCGGCTTGGCGTTGATCAGATCCTGCGGCATCACGGTGTCGATATCGACAGAGCTCATCCGCTCTTTGATGGCGCGCTCCATGCGGAGCAGACCCAGGCGATACTGGTTCTCCATCAATTCGCCGACAGAACGCACACGGCGGTTGCCGAGATGGTCGATGTCATCGACCTCGCCCTTGCCATCGCGCAGATCAACCAGCGCGCGCACCACAGCGACGATGTCGTCCTTGCGCAATGTGCGCTGCGTGTCCGGTGCATCAAGATCGAGGCGCATGTTCATCTTCACGCGGCCCACCGCGGAAAGGTCATAGCGCTCACCATCGAAGAAGAGCGAATCGAACATTTTCTCTGCCGAATCAATTGTCGGCGGCTCGCCCGGGCGCATCACGCGGTAAATGTCGAACAGCGCCTCTTCACGCAGCGAGTTCTTGTCTACGGTCAGCGTGTTGCGGATGTAGGGGCCGATATTGATGTGGTCGATGTCGAGCACCGGCACATCATCAATGCCAATGTCCGCAAAAAGCTTCAGCGTCTTGTCGGAGATTTCCTCGCCGGCCTCGGCATGAATCTCACCTGTTTCGACATTGACGATGTCCTCGGCAATATACTGGCCGATCAGATCCTCATCAGCGACGCGCAAGGCCTTGACCTTCTCGGCAAGCTGACGGGCGGTGCGCGCCACCAGCTTCTTGCCGGCTTCGAGCACCACTTCGCCTGTATCAGCATCGATCAGGTCAACGCTGGCCTTGAAGCCCTTCATGCGCTCGCCATCGAAAGGCTGGCGCCAGCCATCCTTCTGACGGGTGTAGATCACGCGGTTGTAGAAGGTATCGAGGATGTTCTCTCCGTCCATGCCAAGCGCGAACAGCAGCGATGTCACCGGAATCTTGCGCTTCCGGTCGATGCGGGCGTGGACAATGTCCTTGGCATCGAACTCGATGTCGAGCCACGAACCACGGTAAGGGATGATGCGCGCGGCAAACAGCAGCTTGCCGGAGGAGTGTGTCTTGCCCTTGTCGTGATCGAAGAACACGCCGGGCGAGCGGTGCATCTGCGAAACGATCACGCGCTCGGTGCCGTTGACGACGAAGGTGCCGTTCAAGGTCATGAGCGGCATGTCGCCCATGTAGACATCCTGTTCCTTGATGTCCTTGACCGACTTGGCCTGTGTGTCCGGATCAATATCGAACACGATGAGGCGCAAGGTCACCTTCAGCGGAGCCGCATAGGTCATGCCACGCTGGCGGCACTCATCCACATCGTATTTCGGCTGCTCGAAGGTGTAGCGCACGAACTCCAGCATGGAGGCGCCAGCAAAATCCGAGATCGGGAACACGGATTTGAAGACAGACTGCAGCCCCTCATCGGCGCGCCCGCCCTTGGGCTCGTCCATCATCAGGAACTGGTCGTAGGAAGCCTTCTGCACCTCGATGAGGTTCGGCATTTCTGCCGCCTCACGCATTTTGCCGAAGAATTTACGGACACGCCTGCGACCCAGCATCAAATTCGCCATGGAGCCCTCTGTTCCTTCACATCGCGCAGCACCGGAAGCACCTCAACCCATCAGGGTTTGTCTTCCGTGGCCGCCTGGCGGGGGATGTCCCGCCGGACTGACGCCGACATATGTCAACGTCGATTACCGTCTAAATCTCTGACCGGAGCTGGTTTACGCCGTGCCCGGAACCCTTGCGGCGCAGCAGCCCTGGCGGGAATAATTCCCCGCCAGGGCCACCAGATGATTTAAGCAAACGAAACCGGCATGATGCCGGCCAGGCTCACTTGAGTTCGACCTTGGCGCCAACGGCTTCCAGGGTCTTCTTGAGCTTCTCGGCCTCGTCCTTGCCAACGCCTTCCTTGACAGGCTTCGGCGCGGCTTCGACGAGATCCTTGGCTTCCTTGAGGCCGAGGCCCGTGATGGCACGGACTTCCTTGATGACCTCGATCTTCTTGTCGCCAGCGGCGGCAAGAACAACCGTGAACTCGGTCTGCTCTTCAGCAGCAGCGGCAGCGCCGCCACCAGCTGCCGGGGCAGCCGCAACGGCAACAGCCGCAGCAGCAGAAACGCCCCACTTCTCTTCAAGCATCTTGGCAAGGTCAGCCGCCTCGAGGACGGTCAGGCTTGAAAGCTCATCAACGAGCTTGGCAAGATCAGCCATGGTTTTCTTCCTTCAATTGGTTCGGTTCGTTGGGTTCAATCGGCCTCAGGCCGCGTCCTTGTTGGCATAGGCGCCGAACACGCGGGCCAGCTTGGCAGCTGGCGCGGTCGAGAGCTGTGCGATCTTGGTAGCCGGGGCCTGGATAAGGCCGATCAGCTTGGCGCGCAGTTCATCGAGCGACGGCATGGTGGCAAGTGCCTTCACGCCGTCCAGGTTCAGAGCCGTGGTGCCCATTGCGCCGCCGAGGATGACGAGCTTGTCGTTCTCCTTGGCAAAGGCAACAGCCACCTTCGCCGCCGCGACCGGATCGCTTGAATAAGCGAGCAGGGTCGGCCCCTTCATCAAGGTGCCGATTGACGCGACGGACGTGCCTTCGAGAGCGATCTTGACCAGGCGGTTCTTTGCGACCTTCACCGAGGCACCGGCAAGCTTCATCTGCGCGCGCAGCTTCTGCATGTCGGCCACGGTCAAGCCCGCATAGTGGGCCACCACGACAACGGATGTCTTGTCGAAGACTCCGTTCATCGTGGAGACGAGTTCAGCTTTTGCTGCTCTATCCACTGGGCTCTCTCCGGTTGGCGGAGGATCAGACCTCCGTCCGGCTTCGTTTGCCGGCCCGCCCGCCCCTGAGGCTTAACGCCGCAGATTGCTTCGTGGCCGACGCTCATGCCCTGCCGCCGGATCATCGCTCACGCGCTGCGCCGGACTGATACGCGAACCATTGGGGCGAACCCCAGAAATTCGTCATCACCATCTGTGCGGGCCACAAATAAGCCGAAACTTATTTTGCGATTAAGTCCGCCTTTTCGGGCCAGAAAGGCCAGAAAGGGCTAGAACGCCCGCAGTCTTGGACAGGACCAAGGCCGCATGAGGCAAAGGGTTTCCCCCCGCTCCTTGCGGCCCTCCCCGGAAATCTCTCTCCGGGATCATTGGCGCACCCCATTCATTCGGATGCGCGCATTGTTGGAAATTCACATCGGCACATAGCCGCGCCGTGCCGCTTTGCCAAGTCTTTAATTGCAGGAGGCAGAGTTAAATCGCGAAAGCGGCAACATATGGGCGTCGGCTCAACCAGGCGGTTTCATTATATTCCCAGCCGCTCAAGATGAGCAAAGCCGCGCTTTGCCAGCTGCTCTGCAAGCGCGCCTTCAAACTTCATTCCTCCTGTGCACAGAAAGCGCCACCCGGAAGGCGCTGCACTTGATTGCACACTCCCCATCAAATCCGTGACACGCCGTGCAATCGCCTCTGCCGGATCGATAAATTGCACAGGCCAGGGCGCAAGCCGCTCCATAATGGGCAAGAGCAACGGAAAATGCGTGCAGGACAGCGCCACTACATCAGTGCGCGCGCCGTCGATCTCGACAAAACACGGCGCGATCTCGGCCGCGATCACGGCTTCATCAATCGCCTCGCCGCGCAATTGCGCCTCGGCTTGGCCGGCCAGCCGCCCTGCCCCCACCAGAGCCACATGCCGGCACTGCGCGGCATGGTCACGCACCAAAGCCTGCGTATAATCGCGCGAGACAGTTCCTGGGGTTGCCAGAATGGCGATCACGCCGCTCTTGCTCATCGCCGCAGCCGGCTTCACCGCTGGCACAATGCCCACGAAGGGAAGGGCAAAACGCGCGCGCAGGCCCGGCATCACAACCGTTGAGGCAGTGTTGCAGGCAATGACGGCAAGATCAGGTTGATAATGTGCGATCAATTGCGCCATGACAGCGCCGACCCGCGCCTCCAGCGCCTCCACGCTGAGCGCGCCGTAAGGAAACGCCGCATCATCCGCAACGTAGATGAAATCGGAGTCAGGGCGCGCCTTCGCCACCTCATCGAACACAGTGAGCCCGCCCAAGCCGGAGTCGAACACAAGAATGCGGGGCGAGGTATGTTTTTCCGCGATAGTCATGCCGCCGCCATAAGGCGTGGAGGTTACAAGGTCGATAATTATCGATAACTCAGCTCACGCCTTCAGCCGCGCGGAAATCTCTTTGGCCGCTGCCTGCCCCGCAATGGCCGCCCCGCCTGCCGTGACCGAGGCCTGGCCGGCATTGGCTTCACCCGCGAACCAGATACGCCCGCCGACAGGGCGCGAGAGCAATTCGCGATCGGCAAACCGGCCGGGCTTTGCCACCGAAAACCCGCCGCGCGAAAAAGGATCAACCCACCAGCCGGCGAGCTTGCCGGCCTTGATGGCCTTGCGGGCCTCACTGCCCAGAACAGCAACCAGACGGTTGCTGACATGATCGATGGCCGCCGCCTCTCCTGCCTCGCACAGCGCGCGCGCCGGGTCGCCGCCCAGATGGCAGAGAATGACGGGTTGGCCAAAGGGCTTGATCTGCACGGTCATCGCCGAACCCGCGCTCATGTCGCTAAACCCGCCCTCGGCCTCATTGGGCAGAAGCGCCGGATCGATGGATAGACCCACCTTGGTCAGCGCCCCCATGGAGAGCGCATCGAGGCCCTTGAGGGTGGCATTCGGCAGCCTCGGGCTGAAGCGGATGGCGTCACGCTTCAGCACACCGACAGGCACGGTCACCACCACCGCCCGCGCGCTGATCACCCCGCCAGCGGTCTCCACGACCACACCCGGCCCGTCCCAACGAATGGCGGTGACTGGCGTATTCAGGCGAATGTTCAGCCCTGCTGCCGCGCGCTCCGCCAATGTGCCATAGCCTTCCGGCACAACAAGGTTGCCGCCAGACCAAAGAACCTGCCATTCAGCCACTGAAAGGCGCTCTGGCTGTTCACCCATCGCCATTTGCGAGCGTTGCAGCGCGATGGCGCGCGCTTCCGGCGAGGCATTTGCAAGCGCCTGCGCAAAGCTCACATCCGCATCATCGACATCGCGGTCGTCGATCAATGTCGATACTTCCGAGAAAGCCGCGCTGCGCCGGCCGATCTCCTCGCCGGTCAGCGGTTTTCCTTCTATGAAGCCACGATTCCAGCCGGACCATGACCCGGGCCGCGCCTCAATGCCGATATCGCGCGCCACTTGCGTCCACGGGTTGCGATCCGAGAAATGGATGAACCCCGCGCCAGCATCATATGGTGCGCCAAGACTGCGCTCGGTATGCAGCCGCCCGCCCACGCGGCCCCGCGCCTCAAGCACCAGCACATTCTTGCCGGCAGCTTTCAAATCACGTGCGGCGAAAATGCCTGCCGCGCCAGCGCCAATCACGATGACATCGACATCGGCAGCAAAAGCCGCGCGCCTGGCACCTGCCAGGCTGGCGGCACCAAGGGCAAGAGAAGCGGCGGTGATCTGGCGGCGCGTGAGCATAGGTGCCTGCTAGAGAGGATTCATGTCAGCAAAATGTTAGACACAAGATGATGGCTGGACACCCTTTGCCGCAAGAGCCGGACTGCAAAAGGGCAATCAACAAAATGTGAGCACTACTCTACTTGCCCCTCCTGCAGCCCCTCCAATCTCGCCTTGCGCTTTCTGCCCACGGCCAATGCAGAAAATGCCCCGCGCAGGGTGCGTGCGTCCTGCTCGCTCATCTCCAGGCGGTGCAGAATGTCACGGAAGTTTCGCGCCATGATCTCGCGCTTGTCGGGCGGAAAGAAGCCGGCCTTGTCCAGCTCATCCTCGACATAATCGAACAGCGAAACCACCATCTCGCGCTTTGCCGGGGGCGAGCGCCCCTCCGGCGAGAAAGGCGCTGCGCCGCCACCCGCCGCCTTGAACCACTCATAGCCAGTCAGCAGGACTGCCTGCGCCAGATTGAGCGAGGCAAAGGCCGGATTGACCGGAAATGTCAGGATCGCATCAGCCAGGCTGATCTCGTCATTCTCCAGTCCCGTGCGCTCGCGCCCGAAAAGGATGGCGACGCGCTGGCCAGCATCAATCCGTGCCACCACATCCGGCATCGCCTCTGCGGGCGTGGCCACGCGCTTCATCTGGCCGCGCTCTCGCGCCGTAGTCGCCAGTACGAAATTGCAATCGGCGATCGCCTCAGCAGCGCTCTCGAAATGCGTGGCAGCGCTCAGGATATGAGTGGCACCCGATGCCGCCTGATGCGCACCCTTGGGGAGCCCGCCCGCCACCGGCCAGCCATCACGCGGCTTGACGAGGCGCAGCTCAGTGAGCGCGAAATTCGCCATCGCCCGCGCCACCATGCCGATATTCTCGGCCATTTGCGGCTCGACCAGCACAATCACCGGGCCCTGCTGCTCTGCACCCTGCTTGGTTGAATCTGTTCCTGCGCCCGGCATGGCGGCGGGATGTAAAGCGCTGCTGGCCTCCCGTCGAGTGGTAAATCCAACCGGATTCATGCTTGCACAATCCGCCGCCCCCTCCCCGAGATGGCCTGTTCCGCACAAAAAGCAGTCTTTCCCGCGTTGCAAAACCGGGCTAGAGCGGCCTCCTGAAGGGCGCGCGGTCAAGCGTGGGCGCGCCCCCATGTCTTTGATGCACGCAATGCAAAAGGTGGCCGCTGATGGCGAAGATCAAGGTGACAGGTACCGTCGTTGAGATGGATGGCGACGAGATGACCAGAATTATCTGGCAGCTCATCAAGGACAAGCTGATCCACCCCTATCTCGATGTGAACCTTGAATATTACGACCTCAGCGTCGAGCACCGCGACGCCACGCGCGATCAGGTCACTGTTGATGCCGCCAACGCCACCAAGAAGCATGGCGTCGCGGTGAAATGCGCCACCATCACGCCGGATGAAGCCCGTGTGAAGGAATTCAATCTCAAGGAAATGTGGAAGTCGCCGAACGGCACCATCCGCAACATCCTTGGCGGCGTCATCTTCCGCGAGCCGATCATCTGCGCGAACGTGCCGCGCCTCGTGCCGGGCTGGACCCAGCCGATCATCGTTGGCCGCCATGCCTTCGGTGACCAGTATCGCGCCACTGATTTCCGCTTCCTAGGCAAGGGCAAACTGACGATCAAATTCGTCGGCGAAGATGGACAAACCATCGAGCGCGAGGTGTTCAGCGCCCCCTCCTCCGGCGTCGCCATGGCGATGTACAACCTCGATGACTCGATCCGCGATTTTGCGCGCGCCTCGCTGAACTATGGCCTCAACCGCAATGTGCCGGTCTATCTCTCGACCAAGAACACCATCCTGAAAGCCTATGACGGGCGCTTCAAGGACATCTTCGAAGAGGTGTTCAATGCCGAGTTCAAGGCCAAGTTCGATGCCCTCAAGCTCACCTATGAGCACCGCCTGATCGACGACATGGTTGCCTCCGCCCTGAAGTGGTCCGGCGGGTATGTGTGGGCGTGCAAGAACTATGATGGCGACGTGCAGTCCGACATCGTGGCACAGGGCTTCGGCTCGCTCGGCCTGATGACCTCGGTGCTGATGACGCCGGATGGCTCCATCGTCGAATCCGAAGCCGCTCATGGCACGGTGACGCGCCACTACCGCGAGCACCAGAAGGGCAAGGAGACCTCGACCAACTCCATCGCCTCGGTCTACGCCTGGACCGGCGGCCTGAAGCACCGCGCCAAGCTCGACGGCAATGCCGAGCTCAAGCGCTTTGCCGAAACACTGGAAAAGGTCTGCGTCGACACTGTCGAGGCCGGCTTCATGACCAAGGATCTGGCCTTGCTTGTCGGCCCGGATCAGAAGTGGCTCTCCACCACAGGCTTCCTCGACAAGATCGACGAGAACCTGAAGAAGGCCATGGCTGCCTGAATTTGGCTTCATGCTGAAAAACACAAGGCCGGGGAAACCCGGCCTTTTTCTTTTATAGTCAACGACATAAATGATATAGCTGATTCAGTGCTGCATGCGTTTGAATCAAAACACAAACGCGTTGAATCAGCCTCTCAGGCAGGATTGAGAGGCCAGGAGCGCATCATTCCAGCGCGGCAGCCACTTTCTCAAGCGCGGCCTGCGCCGCAGCGCCATCTGGCCCACCTGCCTGTGCCAGATCTCTGCGCCCGCCGCCGCCCTTGCCGCCCAATGCTTCGGCAGCAACCCGCACAAGCGCGACAGAGTCAAACCGCTCCAGCAAATCGCTGGTGACACCGATCACAATCGAGCCCGCGCCTTCAGCCGAAGTGCTGGCAATGGCCACAACACCAGAGCCGATCTGGGCCTTGGCCTCATCCACCAAGCCCTTGAGATCACGCGGATCGAGCCCCTGCACCGCCTTGCCGAGGAACTTGACGCCGCCAACATCGCGCACGGGGTCAGCGCCCGCAGCGCCGCCGCCCATGGCCAGCTTTTTGCGCGCGTCAGACAGTTCACGCTCCAGCTTGCGGCGCTCCTCCAGAACAGCGCCAAGTCTCTCTGCTGCTTCAGCCGGCGGCGCACGCAAAAGCCCGGCCAGTTCGCGCAAACGACGGCTTTCTTGCCGTAAATGCCGGCGTGCCTCTTCGCCCGTCAGGGCCTCGATGCGCCGCACGCCAGCTGCAACAGCATTCTCGCCAAGAATGGTCACCAGCCCGATGTCGCCTGTGCGCGACACATGCGTGCCGCCGCAGAGTTCGACGGAAAATGTCTTTCCCGCCCGCTCGCCGGAGGCATGCTGCCCCATGGCGACCACGCGCACCTCATCACCATATTTCTCGCCAAACAGCGCCCGCGCACCAGACGCAATGGCACTGTCGACATCCATCAATGTCGTTGTCACCGGGCTATTCTGGACAATGATGCGGTTCGCCATATCCTCAATGACAACCAATTCCTCATCCGAGATCGGCTTGGGATGGCTGAAATCGAAACGTAGCCGCTCTGGCCCTACCATCGAGCCCTTCTGCGCGATGTGATCGCCCAATGTCTGGCGCAACGCCTCGTGCAGGAGATGCGTGGCAGAATGATTGGCCCGCGTTGCGCTGCGCTCACCATGATCCACCACAAGCTCGAGCGCCTGGCCGACCTCCAGCACGCCATCATCAACCGTGACCTGGTGGGCAAAAACCTGGGCAAGCTTTTTGAGTGTATCAGTCACACGCACACTCACACCATGCGCCAACATCACACCTGAGTCGCCCAGCTGCCCGCCGGACTCTGCATAGAATGGTGTCTGGTTCAGCACCACCTGACCCGTTTCACCAGCCCTCAATGAGGCAACCTCGGCGCCATCCTTCACCAGTGCGACAATCACACCCTCAGCACGCTCAGTGTCATATCCAAGGAATTCGCTCGCACCGACACGGTCGCGCAAACCGAACCAAAACGTCTCTGTTGCGGCCTCGCCTGAACCTGACCATGCAGCACGCGCCTTTGCTTTCTGCTCGGACATTGCCGCATCAAAACCTGCTTGATCAACACCGATGCCACGTGCACGCAGCGCATCCTGCGTCAGGTCAAGCGGGAAACCATAGGTGTCATACAAGGTGAACGCGACCTGACCCGATAGGTTTGAGCCCGAGCCAAGCCCGGCACTCGCCTCATCAAGCATTGTGAGGCCGCGAGACAAGGTTGTGCGAAAGCGCCCTTCTTCAAGCTTCAGGGTTTCCGAGATCAGTGCTTCGGCACGCAGCAACTCAGGATAGGCTTGGCCCATCTCGCGTGTCAGTGCTGGCACCAGCTTCCACATCAACGGATCACGTGAGCCCAGCAGCTGCGCGTGTCGCATCCCGCGACGCATGATGCGTCGGAGCACGTAACCCCGCCCCTCATTCGACGGCAGCACACCATCGGCGATCAGAAAAGCCGCACAGCGAAGATGGTCCGCGATGACACGGTGGCTGCCACGATGAGCGCCTTCCGGCTCGACGCCAGTCGCGTCAGACACGGCGCGGATCAGCGCGCGGAAGAGATCAATCTCGTAATTGTCATGTGTGCCCTGAAGCACGGCGGCGATGCGTTCAAGCCCCATGCCGGTATCAATCGAGGGACGGGGCAAAGGCACGCGGCCTCCACCCGCCTGCTCCTCGAACTGCATGAAGACAAGATTCCAGATCTCGATGAACCTGTCGCCATCTTGCTCTGCAGAACCGGGAGGGCCGCCTGGAATATGATCGCCATGATCATAGAAGATTTCGGAACACGGACCACACGGCCCCGTATCCCCCATGCGCCAGAAATTATCGGATGTCGGAATGCGGATGATCCGGCTCTCCGGAACTCCCGCAATCTTCCGCCATAGCGCATGCGCCTCATCATCTTCGGAATAGACGGTGATTGTCAGCTTTTCTGCCGGAATGCCGTATTCTTTCGTGATCAGACGCCAGGCCAGATCAATCGCCCTTTCCTTGAAATAATCACCGAAAGAGAAATTTCCGAGCATCTCGAAGAATGTGTGATGCCTGGCCGTATAGCCGACATTGTCGAGGTCATTGTGCTTGCCGCCGGCCCGCACGCATTTCTGGGCAGTTGTGGCGCGCGAATAGGGGCGCTTTTCCTGGCCGGTGAACACATTCTTGAATTGCACCATGCCCGAATTGGCGAACATCAGCGTCGGATCATTTCGGGGCACGAGTGGGCTGGAATGCACGACCTCATGGCCCTCCCTGCGGAAGAACTCGATGAAGGTGGACCTGATGTCGTTGACGCCGCTCATGAACGGACCAAACCCCTGAATTGACCGGAAACAGACAAGGCGTGCCGTATGCTCGCCTTGTCAACGAAACCGGGTTCTAGGGCGGGCAGGCGCGGCTGTCCAGAATTCCTGCAGACACCACACCAAAAGAAGAAGAAGAAGATCAGGCCTCGCCTTCGTCAAGATCATCCGCAGTGGGAGCAGCGGTCTCTAGAATTTTTTCCGCCACCAGACCGGAATTCTGGCGCAGGCCAGCCTCGATCCGGCCTGCCACATCCGGATTCTCCTTGAGGAAGGTTTTGGAGTTCTCGCGGCCCTGCCCAAGCCTCTGGCTGTCAAACGAGAACCATGTGCCGGATTTCTCGACAATCCCGGCCTTGACGCCAAGATCAAGCAACTCGCCCACCTTGGAGATGCCGACACCATACATGATGTCGAACTCGACCTGTTTGAAAGGCGGCGCGACCTTGTTCTTGACCACCTTGACGCGGACCTGATTGCCGACCGCCTCCTCGCGCTCCTTGATGGTGGAGACGCGGCGAATGTCGAGACGTACCGAGGCATAGAATTTCAGGGCATTGCCGCCCGTGGTGGTTTCCGGGCTGCCATACATCACGCCGATCTTCATCCGGATCTGGTTGATGAAGATGACCATGCAGTTCGAGCGCGAGATGGAGGCCGTGAGCTTGCGCAAGGCCTGGCTCATCAACCTCGCCTGCGCTCCGGGCTGCACATCGCCCATCTCGCCCTCGATTTCGGCGCGTGGCGTGAGCGCGGCCACCGAGTCGATCACCAGAACGTCGATCGCGCCAGAGCGCACCAGCGTGTCGGTAATCTCCAGTGCCTGCTCGCCCGTATCGGGTTGCGAGATCAGCAGATCATCTAAATTGACGCCTAGCTTGCGGGCATAAACCGGATCAAGCGCATGTTCGGCGTCGATGAAGCCGCATACACCGCCATTCTTCTGTGCTTCGGCAATGGTGTGGAGCGCCAGCGTTGTCTTGCCAGAGGATTCGGGTCCGTAAATCTCAATCACGCGGCCCTTGGGCAATCCGCCAACGCCCAGTGCAATATCGAGCCCCAGCGAACCAGTTGAAATCGTCTCGATCTCCACCGCTTGCTGGTTCTTGCCCAGCCGCATGATGGAGCCCTTGCCGAACGCACGTTCGATCTGCGAGAGCGCTGCGTCGAGCGCCTTGGTCTTGTCCATGGATGAGCCTTCCACCAGCTTCAGATTCGTCTGGGCCATCATGTGCGTCCTTGTTTAAGGGTTGTAAACCGGATTGATCGAAACCTGTTGACATGATCATGATCATGATTTGTTCTTGTTCACAAGTTCTATTTTCGTTCCCGTGAACAAAACGGGCATTCAAGACTAAATTTGTCTTAAATCGCAGCTTTTCTAGGCCATTGCGGCTTTAACCGCCTCGATGAGCTGCTTCATCGTGAAGGGCTTGGGCAAGAAATCGAATTCTTCGCCATCGGGCAGGTTCTTTCGGAACGCTTCCTCGGCATAGCCTGAAACGAAAATGACACGCGTCTCAGGGTTGCGCTGACGCAAATGCCCCAGCATGGTTGGCCCATCCATCTCCGGCATGACCACATCCGAGACAACAAGATCCACCTTGTTGCCCTGCGCCTGGAACAGATCCAGTGCCTCCTGTCCGCTGGCAGCCTCCAGCACGGTGTAGCCCTTGGAGGCGAGCATGCGGGCGTTGAGCGCGCGCACGGCATCTTCATCCTCCACCAGGAGAACCGTTCCGGCGCCGGTGTGATCAGCGGCAGGCTTTTTCACCACGGGCTCGAGCGCGGCGCGCGCCGCCGCCTCATCCTCGGCGGTGAGCACATAGCGCGGCAGGAAAATGCGGAACACCGTTCCTTTGCCGACGCTCGAGTCGCAGAACACATAGCCGCCGGTCTGCTTGACGATGCCATAGACCATGGAGAGCCCGAGGCCTGTGCCCTTGCCCACCTCCTTGGTGGTAAAGAACGGCTCGAAAATCTTGTCGAGATGCTCCTGCGGGATGCCGCTGCCAGTATCTTCGACTTCCAGCAACACATAATCGGCGGCGGGCAGTTGTTCCTGGCCGAAACCTGCAACCTCGCCTGAGATCACATTACGCGTGCGCACATTGACCTTGCCGCCATCCGCCATGGCATCGCGGGCATTGACACAGAGATTGACCACCACCTGCTCAAGCTGGCCAAGATCGGCCTTGACCGGCCAGAGATCGCGGCCATGGCGCATGTCCAGCGCGACCTTGTCGCCAACAGCGCGCTTGAGCATCATCTGCAGATCCGACAGCACATCGGTCAGTTGCAGCGTCTCGGGGCGCAGTGTCTGCCGGCGCGAGAAGGCGAGCAATTGCCGCACCAGCGAGGCGGCGCGATAGGCGTTGGTCTTGATCTGCATGATGTCCGGGAAGGACGGATCAGTCGGCTTGTGGCTGGCGAGCAGGAACTCCGAGGCGTTGATGATGACTTGCAGCACATTGTTGAAATCATGCGCGATGCCGCCGGCAAGCTGGCCAACGGCTTTCAGCTTCTCGGCCTTGTCGACGCTATCCTTGAGCTGGCGCTCGGCCGTGGTCTCCAGCGCGTAAGCGATCATCCGCGCCTCGGGCGCGGCATCCGTGGCGCTATCCTGCGCCGCCTCTGTGCCAGCCGCCCCTTGAGCGCCGCCATCGAGATGGCTCACATAAATGCGCGCGGATTTCGCACCATCCTTGCCTATGGTGATGTCGACGGGCGGCGCGTCAATCGCACCCGCCCGTGCAAGACCAAGCCTCTGGCCAAGCTCCGTCGCGTCAGAGGCAAGATCGAGGATGGATTTGGGCGTGCCGAGGCGCGTGAAAGCGGCATTGGCGCGGAGCACGCCGCCATCGCCATCGAGCAAGGCAATGGCGATGGGCGCATTGTGGAAAAAGCGCGCAAACCGCACCTCCGCAGCGCTGCCATCATCAGCGCCAGCCTCTCCCGGTGTGCGGTTCAGCACCAGCGTGCGTGAGGGCCCTGCGCGGCCATCCTGGCCAAAGCCAAGCTGATGATGCAGCCGCACAGGCAGAATTTGGCCATTGCGGCGCTTGAGATCGAGATCGATAATCTCGGTGCGCACCTCGCCCGCCTGCCCGCGGATGGCCGAGAGAATGGCCGCAGCGCCGGGCGTGGCGATGCCGTCAAGCCGCAAGCCCCCTGAGCCAACACGAGCGAGATCATGGTCGAGCCAGCCTGCGAGTGTCGCGTTGAGATAGGCGACATCTCCGGCGGCATCGATGGACATGAAGCCCGCCGGCGCATGATCGAGAAAATCGAT